>DXSO01000058.1:3690-9303 GCA_019410445.1 Sutterella sp. | reverse complement strand
ATATTCGACCGGCAGGAACGCTTCAAAAACCGACTCTTTACGGCAGCGTCAATCTCAACGACTTTTCCGCTCAAGGCCAAGCCGTCCCGCTCGACATGCGCTCTTCAAACGTCATGCTGCACTTTAACGGCGATCAGTCGGAACTCATTGCCGATCTCAATACCGAACAAGGCCCCATCTCGGTGACGGGCACCGCCGAGTGGACCAATCCCCAGAAACCCACTGCCAAGGTGGCCGTCAAGGCCAACAAAATCCGCGTCTCCATGCCGCCTTACGTCACCGCGCACATCAGTCCGGACGTGGAGGCCCGCATTTCGCTCAAAACGCTCAAACTTTCCGGAAGCATCCAAATCAATCAGGCGCGCATCACGGTTCAGGATTTGCCCACCGGTGCCGTCTCAGCTTCGGAAGACGAGGAAATCATTACTCCCGATCAAGTGGCAGTACGCATTCGCACTCCCCTGCAAATTGAAAGTTCGCTGATGATTCACCTGGGGCAAGACGTCAATCTTTCAGCCTTTGGTCTCAAAAGCGAACTGCAGGGCGCCGTTGCCGTCTCTCAAAACAATCAAACGCTCGGGCTCAACGGCACGATCAAACTGGTCAACGGAACCTTTAACGCCTACGGGCAGGATCTCGTCATCAACAAAGGCAATCTCACTTTCGCCGGACCGGTTTCAAAACCCATTCTGGATTTTGAAGCCATTCGCAACCCGGAAACCATTGAAGACGGCGTCACGGCCGGCATTCGAATCACAGGACCGAGCGATGCTCCGCAAACGGAACTTTTCACATCGCCGGCCATGTCTCAGGCCAACGCCATTTCGTACATCATCCGCGGACAAGGACTCGATACGGCCGTCGACAGCGACAACACCATGCTCACTTCCGCACTGCTCGGTCTGGGACTGTCTCAAACCGGACAGTTGGTTTCCGACATTGGACAAATGCTGCGCATCAGCGAGTTAAACATCTCCACAAAAGGCAGCGGAAATGACTCTCAGCTTGTGGTCAGCGGCTACGTACTGCCGGGATTGCAGGTGAAATACGCCATGGGCATTTTCGACTCCATCGCTACGCTCACGCTTCGATATCGTCTGATGGCACGCCTTTTTGTCGAAGCCAGCTCCGGTACGGCGCAAAGTCTGGACCTTCTCTACTCGTTTGAGTTCTAGCCGCAGATAATATTTCGGCCTTTGTCGGGATTCCCGACAAAGGCCGATGAAAAGCGCTGTCAAAACACGGCTTTTTTCAGTGCTCCTTACGGATCTGATGCAGTGTTTTTCCCTGTGCGTCCGTCTGCTGAACAAGCATGCTGTGCCCGCCCTGACGACAGAAAACATTCAAGTCCTCAATAGCGTGCGGATCATCGGTCAGAATCTGAAGACTCTGACCGACTTCGATCGTTTTGAGTGCTCTTTTAGCCTTAAGCACCGGCTGCGGACATTTCAGCCCGCAGCAGTCCAAAACTTCGCTCATCTCAGGCCAGCTTCTCGGCAATCCAGGTGCGAGCGCTTTCGAGCGCCGCCGGAATAGCCGCCGCATCGGTTGCGCCGGCCATGGCCATATCGGGCTTGCCGCCGCCCTTGCCGCCGCACTGAGCAGCCACAAAGTTGACGAGTTCTCCAGCCTTGATCCTGCCGACGAGATCCTTGGTGACGCCGGCACACAGCTGAACCTTCTCGCCGCCGGTCACGGCCAGAACAATCACGGCGCTGCCGAGCTTGCACTTGAACTTATCCATCGTTTCGCGCAGCGTCTTCGCATCAATGCCTTCGAGTGTGGCCAAGAGCACCTTGACTCCGCCCACGTCAACCGCAGCGCCAAGAGCCTCGTCGCCCTGCTTGGCGGCAAGCTTAGCCTTGGCTTCGGCCAGTTCCTTTTCCAGTCGCTTGACCGTTTCGCCGAGATGATCGATCTTCTCGGGCAGCTCATCGGCCGGAGCCTTGAACTTGGCGGCCGAGGTCGCCAGCAAATCAGCATTGTGCTGCATCAGCTCAACGGCATTAAAGCCCGTTACAGCTTCCACACGACGCACGCCAGCGGAAATACCGGCTTCGCTGATGATCTTGAACGCGCCGATATCACCCGTACGAGCCACATGCGTGCCACCGCACAACTCAATTGACGTACCGATGTTGAGTACGCGCACGGTCTCGCCGTACTTTTCGCCGAAAAGCATCGTTGCACCGGTCTTGCGCGCATCCTCAATCGACATCACGCGGCACTGCACCGGCGTATTGGCCAGAATCTCCGCGTTGACAATCGCCTCGACCTGACGAATTTCATCAGCCGTCATCGGCTTGTCGTGATGGAAGTCAAAACGTGTCACGGACTCATTGACCAGGCTGCCCTTCTGAGCAACGTGTTCGCCGAGCACTTCACGCAGCGCCTTGTGCATGATGTGCGTAGCGGAGTGGTTGCGCATAATGGCCTCGCGGCGCTTGGCGTCAACCACGGCCTTGAATACATCGCCCGTCTTGACTTCGCCTTCGCAGACGTGAGCCACGTGGCTAAATACGCTTGCCTTGAGCTTCAGGCAATCCCGTACGCTCAGCAGCGTCGTGCCGTTTTCAAGCACGCCTGCGTCACCGACCTGACCGCCCATTTCCGCATAGAACGGAGTCTTGTCAAGAATGACGAGCACGTCGTCGCCGGCCTGAGCCTGCTCGACCTGAATGCCGTCCTTGTAGAGAGCCAGCACCTTGGCTTCATCGGCCTGCAAAGTGTCGTAGCCCACGAATTCGTTGTTGTCACCCGTAAAGAGCACGTCGGCGGCGATTTTGAATTTGCCGGCGGCGCGAGCCTTGTTCTTTTGCTCCTGCATGCAGGCTTCGAAACCCTCGGTATCAACGGTCAAGCCGCGTTCGCGACAAACGTCTGCGGTCAGATCCACCGGGAAGCCGTATGTGTCGTGCAGCTTGAAGGCGATTTCGCCGGGCAGCACGCCGTCCTTGCAGTCGGCCATGGCTTCTTCGAGAATCTGCATGCCGTTGGAGAGCGTCTGCAGGAAGCGTTCTTCTTCGGCACGAATCACTTCTGCAATCTTCGGATTCTTGATTTCCGGATAAATATCGCCCATTTCACGTGCGAGCGGCTCGATCAACTTGTAGAAGAACGGACCGCGAGCGCCCAGCTTGTAGCCGTGGCGAATCGCGCGGCGGCAGATGCGGCGGATCACGTAAGCACGACCTTCATTGCCGGGGGTGACACCGTCGGCAACGGCAAAACCGCAGGAGCGGATGTGGTCGGCAATCACCTTCAGAGACGGACTCTGTGCATCCACGTCCGTGGCGCCGGCCGCTTCAACGGATTCCTTGGCCGCACGCATCAGATTCTGGAAAAGATCAATGTCGTAGTTGGTGTCGACTTCCTGCAGCACCGAAGCCAGACGCTCAAGACCCATGCCGGTATCGATATTGGGCTTGGGCAGACGATTCATGTTGCCGGCAGTGTCGCGGTTAAACTGCGTAAACACTAAATTCCAGATTTCCATGTAGCGGTCGCCGTCTTCGTCGGGACTTCCCGGAGGGCCGCCCTGAATCTTAGGACCGCGGTCAAAGAAGATTTCAGAGCACGGACCGCAAGGACCGGTATCGCCCATCATCCAGAAGTTGTCGGACATGTAGCGGGCGCCCTTGTTGTCGCCAATTCGCACAATGCGCTCGGCCGGAACCCCGATTTCCTTGTTCCAAATGTCATAAGCCTCATCGTCTTCGATGTAGACGGTCACCCAAAGACGCTCTGCGGGCAGCTTGTAAACAGTAGTCAGCAGCTCCCACGCCCAGGCAATGGCTTCGCGCTTGAAGTAGTCACCGAAGCTGAAGTTGCCGAGCATTTCAAAGAAGGTGTGGTGACGAGCCGTGTACCCGACATTGTCCAAGTCGTTGTGCTTGCCGCCGGCGCGAATGCACTTCTGAGCAGTGGTGGCACGCTGCAGGCTCTTATCGAGTCCGAGGAAGTTGTCCTTGAACTGGTTCATGCCTGCATTGGTGAAAAGAAGCGTCGGATCATCCTGCGGAATGACCGGACTCGAGGCAATAATGGGATGCCCCTTGCTTTCGAAAAACTTCAGAAAGGCCGTGCGAATCTCGGCAGCCGTCATGTAAGTGTCGGGTTTCATAAAAGTCTTTGTTATCCAATAGCAACCCGTTTCTTACGGGTGCAACAAAACCGCGGGGCTTGCACCCGCAACAATTCGCTCAATTTTACAGGAAGCAAACGCGGCGATCCGCTCTTTTTTGCACCTCAGGCACAGCATTTCGCGTTCGAGATCTTCTGGATATCCGCACTTGATCGCGTATGCACCGATCGCAAAACCGATATCTTCGAAATACAAAAAAAGGCGATCAGCAGATTTTTTCGTTTGCTCGATCGCCTTTGCAGAAGTTCTCTCGGAAAAACTCAGTCCAAACTCTGAGCCATCTGTTCAGCCAAGCGCTGTGCCAATGCTTTGTCCTGAGCTTCGACTATGATGCGAAGCAATGGTTCCGTCCCGGAAGGACGAATCAGCACGCGACCGCTCTCGCCAAGCTCCGCCTCGGCACACTCAATAGCATCAACGAACCGTTGATTGCTCTTCCAGTCATACCCTTTGGCAATGCGGCGGTTGATCAGAACCTGCGGCATCAAGTGCAGATCAGCGGTAAGCTCCGACAGGCTCTTTCCCGTACTGACAACGGCCGCAAGCACCTGCAGCGCGCTCACAATGCCGTCGCCCGTCGTCTGGCAGTCCAGTGCGATCAGATGGCCGGAACTTTCTCCGCCGTACAGCCACCCTTTCTCCAAAAGCTTTTCCATGACATAACGATCACCGACCTTGGCGCGTTCAAATCCGATTCCCAGCTCTTGGAAACGCTTTTCCAGCGCAAAATTGGTCATCAAGGTGCCCACGACGCCGGAGGTTTTTCCGGTTCCGCAGATGCGCTCGCGCGCCATCACGTAAAGAAGCGCATCACCGTTGTAGACGTTGCCCTGATTGTCAGCCATGATCAGTCGATCGGCGTCGCCGTCAAAAGCCAGTCCCAAATCGGCTCCGGCCTTTGCCGTACGCTCGGCCAGATCGTCGGTGTGCGTAGCCCCCACGCCGCGATTGATGTTGAATCCATCCGGCTCGGCGCCGTCAACGACGACGTCTGCGCCCAATTCATGGAAAACCGCAGGAGCCGCGTGATATGCCGCCCCATGTGCGCAGTCGAGATAAAGCTTCATTCCTTTGAGATCAAGTCCCGTCGGGAAGGTGCTTTTGCAGAACTCTACGTAACGGCCGCAGGCATCGTCCAAACGCCTTGCCTTGCCCAAAGCGTCGCTGTGAACGCACTGGTATCCCTTGGAGATTTCCGCTTCAATTTCCTCTTCGATCGCATCAGGAAGCTTCGTTCCTTTGGCCGAAAAGAACTTAATGCCGTTGTCCTGATAGGGGTTGTGGCTTGCACTAATCACTACGCCTGCGTCCAAACGCAGCGCTCTCGTCAAATAAGCCACTGCCGGCGTGGGAACCGGACCGCACAAGACGATGTCGACGCCGGCGGCGGAAAATCCGGCCTGCAAAGCAGCCTCAAGCATATAGCCAGATATGCGGGTATCTTTACCAATCAGCACGGTCGCGCGAGC
>DXSO01000058.1:0-3680 GCA_019410445.1 Sutterella sp. | reverse complement strand
CCTGCCCCAACAGAAGAACGAAGTCCGGCGTGATGGGAGTCTGCCCAACCGTACCTCGTACGCCGTCAGTGCCGAAATATTGTCTTGCCATGATTTATTCCAATCCTTTCGGTTATGTTTCCCCGAGAGACCGCATCGTGAAATGAATCCCGTCGGATACAACTACATTGGTTGGTATTGTAGACGGGCACGTTTCGTTAAGGCTCTGTCACGTTCGGGCGCATCCCGATATCGGAAACGCTTGCAAATGCGCCAATCAATCCCAAACAAAAGCTTTCTTGGAGTCGTCTGAAAAAAACGCCCAAAAGCCTAAAGGCCGAAAATCTCGCGTTCCTGAGCCAGAAATTTTTCAAACGCTTCCAAGACGCGGTCTGCCTTTTCATTGGCAAGATACGCATGCGAAGCTTTCAGCAACGAGTCCCACCACGCTGTGAAATGGTTTTTAAAAAAATCTGCTGCGTCCTCGTCTCGTCCCGGAGTCTTCAGAAGCCAAGCCATAAACCCCAGCAGCATGCCGGCGTGATCCTCCGGAAGTCTGTCCTCACCCGTATCGGGTTCAACGCCCGCTTTTCTGTAAGCCTCCTGTGCCGCACGGCACGGCTCCTGGCACTGCAGACGCAAAGCATTCAGCCATGTGGACTGAGTCAACGTAACCGTATCCTTGCCCACTCCATAAAAAGTACGGGCCCAATCCTGTTTAATGCGCTGATCCAATTTCAATGCGGAAGAATCGACCCCGCACAGCTCCGCCACAACAGGCCATGCCTCATTGAGTTCAGCAGGAAACGTACCGCAAAAAAATTCTGAAAAATATTGATAGCAGAATGCTCGCTCTTCAAGCGTCATCACTCGCTTCTCCTTGAGTTTTTTCGCTTCAACTATCGCGCGCGGACAAGCAAAAGCCTGTCCGCGCCTACTGTCTTACTGATGTCAGCTAGAGAAAATCATTGCAGGTGAACGACCTTGCGATCGAGCTTGGTGACATCCACATTCTTGCTGACATAGCGCACTTTCGGCTTGGTGCCTTCCGCACCGTTCATCGCATGCGAAGCCTTCAACATCGCTTGCTGCTGTTCGGTGAGATTGTCATAGTCAACCAGCGTAAGCGCACCGAGCTTGCAGGCCTCAACGCACGCCGGCGTATCGCGATGCGCACACAGCGTACAGTGTTCGGCCTTGCCGGGCACGCGCACCTGATGCGGCTGCGGTTCGACGTGCACCAACGGAGCCTTGTCCCAATAGTTGGTGCGTCCGCTCGTATTAAAGAGCGGGACGTGCCAGGGACAACGTGCTTCGCACATGCGGCATCCCACGCATTTTTTGCTGTCGACGAGCACTTCACCATTGGGACCTTTGGAAATGGCTTTGGCCGGACACACCGGAAGACAGGCCGGTTCATCGCAGTGCATGCAGCTCATGCGAAAGTACGTGATGATTCCTCGTTTTTCGTCTTCTGTGCGCTGAATCTGATTCCACTGAATCTTGGGAGCAACCTGATTTTCCTGCTTGCAAGCCACAAAGCACGCTTGACAGCCTACGCACAGATCCATGTTGACAATAATGCCTTTTCTCATTTTCTTACCTCACGTTATCCGGATCAAGAGTGCTTGGTGCTGTCTTTTTCAACCTGCACGCAAACTTCGAAATAAGGCGCATAGCCCGAGATCTTGTCCCACTGACGCGGAATCAGAACCTGCGTGTTTTGATCTCCCGTCCAGCCGTACTGCATGCCGATGGTGCCCGGCGGAACAATGATCGAGCAGTTGACGCGAGCCGAAACCGGTCCGCCGTAGGCACTGCGCACAAGCACGTAATCGCCGTCCTTGAGTCCTCGGTCACGCGCATCTTTGGGGTTGATGTCCATGGTCGAGTAATCCTCGAGTTCGAACAGATAGGGACTGTCCATTCGAGTCTTGGAATGCGTGATGTAAGGTTTGCGCGTGCCGTTGATGAGTTTGAGCGGATACTGCTTCGTGGGCTTCATCGGCGGGAAGTATTCCGGCAGCCCTTCAAATCCACAGGATGACTGCACCTCGCTGAAAAGCTCAATCTTGCCGGTGGGAGTGCAGAAACCGGGTTTGCCGTCTCGACGCAGCAAGCCTTTTTCGTACTTGTAGGGCTGCTGCTTGGGAATCGCCACCGGAAGAACCTTGGGAAGAGCTGCCTGCTGCTTGGCATAGGTTGTTCCCCATTTTGTCAGCATCCAGTCGCAGGCCTTGACAGGATCACCGTCAAAGAATGTCTCACGATCAACCAAAGCGGCACCGATCGTCAAGGCAATCTTCCAGTCCTCCCAGCACTCGCCCAGAGGCTTAACGGGTTTGCGGCAAACCACCTTGCCACCGCCATGCACGAGAAATGGCGCATGGCGCTCGAAATTCATTGCAGAAGGCAGAATGATGTCCAGATCCTTGTGCGTTGTTTCGCGGTAGAAGTAGTCGCATGCAAACGCAAAATCAAGATTTCTCAACGCCTCCTGATACACCGGCGTCTGCGGCCAAATCATGACGTTGAAGCCCCAGGCTGCCAACGCGTGGATCTTACCTGCCTTGATGTCTTCGGGCAGATGATTCGGGGACCATTGAATCTGCATCGCGTTCCAAACCGGCAAACGCTTGTAGTCCGTGCGGCGTGCTCGACGCTGCGGATCTTTGAACCAGTAATAGTCCACGAATGCATGCGTCATGCCGTTGTCCCAACAGATATAGTCGTCCGGGTTTACAGGGAACATGGCGCCGCCCGGCACGTCGATGTAGCCCAGAATTGCCGGAATGCACAGCAGCGCGCGCGTGTTGTTGACACCGTTGATCGCATGCGAAATCGACTGGCTGGTAAGCGCAAAAGAGCCCGGTCCCTTTGCATACATGCGAGCCGCCTTGACGATCAGCTCGGCCGGCACTCCCGTTTCCTTGGAGGCGTATTCCGGAGTAAAGCGCTCGACGTATTTTTTGAGCTGCTCAAAGCCGTGGCACCACTTGTCCACAAATTCCTTGTTGTAAAGGTTTTCCTTGATCAAGACGTGCAAGATGCCGAAGGCAAGTGCGCCGTCGGTACCCTGACGGGGTTGCAGATGAATATCGGCAAGCTCTGCGGCTTTGGTGCGTCGACAATCGATCGTAATCACAGTGGTGCCGCGCTTTTTTGCCGCGCGGATCATATTCATCCACCCCTGCGGTCCCGACCACGCTTTGTTGGTGGCCATCACCATAAACGTCTTTGTTTGCGGTCCCGCTCCGGAACCGGCATTTTCTTGACCGTAGATCAGTTCTTCGGCCGTCAGCGACCCCTTTCGGCAGGCCGTCGACGATTCGGTGCCGTAATGAACCGATTCAAAATAGCGGGCAAGACGCTGCACCGCAGGACGCGGTTCTTTCGGGTCTCCGCAGTAGAACATGACGGAATCGGAACCATACTTGGCCTTGGTTTCTGCCAGTTTGCCTACGATCGTCTTGATGGCTTCTTCCCAAGTGATGCGCACCCAGCCCGGATCGGCACTGCCCTTGGGATTGGTACGCTTCATCGGATACAGCAGGCGATTGGGGTTGTACAAGCGCTGCAGCGAAGCCAAGCCCTTCGAGCACAGAATTTTGGAAGGATGTTCCGTCCAATTGGCAATCGAAATGATGTTGTTTCCCTTGGCCGTGAACTTCGTTCCGCACATCGGCATCTGGTTGCAGGAA
>DXSO01000057.1 GCA_019410445.1 Sutterella sp. | reverse complement strand
GGGCGAAATAGAGCTCTTTGCACGCGAGTTAAAGCGTTTGGAACGTTACCGAGGATATCGTCCAATTGTTATTGGCATCACGGGCACTAACGGAAAGACGACCACGACGGTACTTACTGGAAAAATGGCCGCACAAAGCAAATCCGTCGCGGTGGCCGGCAACATTGGTCCGAGTGCGCTTCTGACGCTGGATACGCACTTGACGAACAACACCCTGCCGGAAGTCTGGGTTCTGGAGTTGTCGAGCTTTCAGCTGCAGACAACAAAGACGTTGTCGTGCACGGCAGCGGCTTTTCTCAATCTCACCGAAGACCACGTTGATTGGCACGGTTCAATGCAGGCCTATGAAAGGGCCAAAACTCGCATTTTCAGCGAGGATACCGTGCGAGTGCTGAATCGAGACGATGAGGCAAGTCTGAGGGCCGGCAAAGAGGGATACACGGTGACTTTCGGCGATTCGGCTCCGATATTGCCGGGTCAGTGGGGGATTGCAAACAGCGATGGATTGGAGTGGCTGGCCGTATATCCTCGATCAAGACATGTCTGGAAGTCCGAAAAAAAGGCGGCGCTTTTTGATGAGCCGCACCAAATGCAGCTGCTTATGCCCGTTGAAGCGCTCAAAATCCGAGGGCGGCACAATGCGATGAATGCCCTGGCGGCTTTGGCGCTTGTTGATGCCGTGGGACTTCCCTTGGGGCCTGCACTGCAGGCGCTTAAGAACTACGAAGGCGAAGCGCACCGTGTGCAGCCGGTTCTATCCGTCAATGGCGTTGAATTTATTGATGACAGCAAAGGAACCAATGTTGGTGCAGTCAAGGCGGCGCTTGAAGGGTTGGGAAAATCAGGCCGACGCGTGAGCATTATTCTGGGCGGAGACGGTAAGGGGCAGGATTTCACGCCCTTGGCCGAGCCGTTGGCTCGGTACGCGGACTTTGCGGTGCTCATCGGGCGCGATGCGGAAAAAATCGAAGCTGCAATTGCCGCCAGCGGCATTGAAGTGCATCGTGCGGGAACGGATTTCGAAGCGGCGGTAACCGAGGCGTATCATCACGCACCCGCCGGAGGCGTGGTGTTGCTTTCGCCGGCGTGCGCCAGCTGGGATATGTTTGCCAACTATGCCGAACGCAGTGCCCGCTTTGTGAAAAAAGCCCAGGAAATTCAGGCGCTTGCGCAGCATGGCGCGGGAGTGGCTCAATGAGTTTTTTCTTCCGGAAAGCTCCTGCTCAGCCTACGGTGTATCGCGCTTGGGCCGATGAGCCTGTTCTGAGAGGACGGTCGACCTCGATGCGCGCCGACGGTTATGACACGGCCGTGGTGCTGCTTACGCTCGGATTGCTTGCCATCGGAGCTCTGATGGTTTATTCGGCTTCGATATCGCTTGCCGACAGCCCGCGATATAACACGACGCAGTACCATTTTCTGCTGCGGCATCTGGGCTCCATTGCCGTCGGCATGACCGTGGCTTATGCCGTTTGTCGAATTCCGATGCGTGTCTGGTACAAACTGGCGCCATGGTTGATGGGAGCGGCCGTGGTACTGCTGTTTCTGGTGCTGTTGCCGGGAATCGGCAAATCGGTCAACGGTTCGAGGCGATGGATCAATCTGGGAATTTTGAATCTGCAGATTACCGAGTATGCGAAATTTGCCATCTTGCTCGGAGCAGCCGCTTTTACCGTCCGACGACAGGACTACATGCACTCCTTTAGTAAAGGATTGGGGCCGATGGCGCTTGTGATGTGTCTTGTGGCCGGCCTGATCAGTATGCAGCCTGACTTGGGCGCGATCATGGTAACGGTGGCCATTGCCATGGGCGTTCTTTTTCTGGGCGGGCTCAATCTGCGGATTTTCGTGGTGGTTTCCATTGCGGTGATCGCCGTGGTGACGCTCATGATCTACGACTCACCCTGGCGTTTGCAGCGTGTGATGGCTTATCTTGATCCTTGGAGCAGTGACTACGCGCTTGATAAGGCTTATCAGCTCAGTCATTCGCTTATTGCGTTCGGGCGAGGCGAGCTGCTTGGCGTTGGGCTTGGGGCTTCGGTGGAAAAACTGCACTATCTGCCCGAAGCGCATACCGATTTTATTTTGGCTGTCCTTGGTGAAGAGCTTGGCTTTGTGGGAGTGACGTGTGTACTGCTTGGTTATTACGGTTTGGTGCGACGCGCTTTTGCGATCGGACGACAAGCCATCAAACTTGACCGCGTTTTCTCTGGGTTGGTTGCCGAAGGCGTCGGCATTTGGATTGGAATACAAGTTGTCATCAATACGGGAGTAGCCACGGGGTTGCTGCCCACCAAGGGACTGACGCTGCCGCTGATGAGTTACGGGGGATCGTCGCTGTTGTTCACGTTGGCGGCTGTCGGATTACTGCTTCGCGTGGATCGGGAAAACCGAGTGCTGATGCGCGGCGGCAAGGTTTAAAGTTTTTGACGCAACAACGATTGGAGCGTGAGCCGATCGTGTAAATGACTGATAGATGGAAAGACAAAAAACAATGTCTGGGAAGAAATTGATGATTGCGGCGGCCGGAACGGGCGGCCACGTGATGCCGGGATTGGCTGTTGCGCGTGAAATGCGTCGACGCGGCTGGGAAATCCATTGGATCGGAACGCAGACTGGAATGGAAGGCGGTCTGGTGAGCAAGGATGACATTGCGTTTACCGGACTGGATTTTCGCGGACTGCGAGGACGTGGTTTTCTGGGCATGATTACGGGGGCAATCAAGCTTTTGAAGTCAAGCATGGCGGCCAAGAAAACGTTTGCGCAGATTCGTCCCGATGTGCTTTTCACCACAGGTGGCTACATTGCGGTTCCGGCTTGCAAGGGTGCTGAGAGTACAAAGACACCGATTGTGCTGATGAACTGCGACTCGGATATTCTCATGAGTTCAAAACTCGTGCTCGACAAGGCAAAACTGGTCGCCTGCGGTTTTGCCGGAAGCGCACGCAGCTGCGCACGCGAAAAGGGACGCATCACCGGCAATCCGGTGCGAGCTGAAATTGAGGCGCTGCCGGCTCCCGAGGAGCGTTTAGCCGGACGCCAAGGGCCGTGCCGACTGCTTGTGTTCGGTGGCAGTCTTGGCGCCAAGGTGCTCAACGAGACGGTGCCTGAGGCGCTTGCCATGTTTGATGAGGATAAGCGGCCGACGGTGCTTCATCAGACCGGAAAAGGCAATGTCGAAGCGGTCAAAGCTCGCTATGAACAACTGGGAATTCAGGCTGAAGTGGTGGAATTCATCGATGAGATGGATAAAGCCTACAAGCAAAGCGACATCGTCATCTGCCGTTCGGGAGCGATGACGGTCAGTGAAATCTGTGCCGCGGGCGTGGCTTCCGTTTTGGTGCCTTTCGTTGTGAAGACAACGCACCATCAGCTCGGCAACGCACGTTATATGGCCAGTCGTGATGCTGCCGTTTTGCTGGAGCAGTCGCAGCTGACAAAAGAGCATTTGTTCGGTGTTCTGATGGGATTAAAGCGCGAGCGCATTTTGCAGCTTGCGCACAATGCGCGCAGTCTGGCCCGCGCCAATGCGGTCAATGCCGTTTGCGACATGATTGAAGAGGCGAGTCGCTAAAAAGGAGAGAATCAATGAAGTTTGTCGTCAAACACATCCACTTCGTGGGCATCGGCGGCACGGGGATGTGCGGCATTGCCGAGGTGCTTCAGAATCTCGGCTACACCGTAAGCGGCTCAGACTTGTCGCAAAGTGCAGTGACGGAGCGTCTGCAGCGGCTTGGAGTGACGATTTATCAGGGACACCGAGCTGAAAATATCGCAGGAGCCGACTGCCTGGTGGTGTCTTCGGCCGTTCATGACGGCAATCCGGAAGTGGAGGCTGCGCGGCGGCACAATATTCCGGTGGTGCCTCGAGCGGTGATGCTCGCTGAACTGATGCGCCTGCGTCGCGGTATTGCAATAGCAGGTACGCATGGCAAAACGACGACTACGTCTCTGACGGCTTCCATGCTTGCTGCCGGAGGACTTGATCCTACCTATGTGATCGGCGGCCGCCTCAACAGTTCAGGCGCCAACGCACGTCTGGGAACGGGTGAATACATCGTGGCCGAAGCAGACGAGTCCGATGCGAGTTTTCTCAATTTGTCGCCCGTTATCGCCGCCGTGACCAATATCGATCAGGATCATATGGCCACGTACGGACACGATTTCGTGCGGCTTAAAAAAGCATTCATTGACTTTATCGGACGACTTCCTTTTTACGGCGTCGCCGTGATGTGTACCGATGACAAAAACGTTGCATCGGTCGTGCCGATGATCAGTCGACGAGTGGTTTCCTACGGTTTGAATCCGCAGGCCGAGGTGCGTGCCATTGATCTTAGAAGCGAAGGTACGCGCATGCGCTACACGATTCTGCGCCAAGGACATGATCCGCTGCCTGTGGTACTGAATCTTCCTGGCGTTCACAATGTCGTCAACTCTTTAGCGGCCGTGGCGATCGCCACGTTGGTGGGGGTGAGCGATGAGGCCATTGTCAAGGCATTGAGTGACTTTACGGGAGTGGGACGGCGTTTTGCGCAGTACGGCGAAGTGGCCGTGGATCCTGAGCATCCCGAGAAGGGAACATTTACGCTGGTGGACGACTACGGACATCATCCGCATGAAATGGCTGCCACGATTGCCGCTGCACGCGGCGCATGGCCCGACAAGCGTTTGGTGCTGGCTTTTCAGCCGCATCGCTATTCACGCACACGTGATTGTTTCGAGGACTTCATCAAGGTGCTTTCTGAGGCCGACAGATTGGTGCTTGCCGATGTGTATCCCGCCGGTGAAGATCCGATTCCGGGAGCCGGCGGCAGAGACCTTGCCCGGGCACTGCGCTTGAATGGCTGCGAGAATTTGATTTTCTGCGAAAGTGCGGCGGAAATGCCGCAGGCCGTGCGCACGATCGTGCAGGACGGCGACATGGTAATTACGATGGGCGCGGGCAACGTGGCTCGTGTGCCGCAGATGCTTTCGGGCAAAGTGATCTGATTTCGATGCAGTGCATCGGTCAACAAAACGGAAAAAACAATGCAATTGTCAACAACGATTGATCCCAAGGCACTGGGTCGAATTGCCGTGCTCATGGGCGGATATAGCAGTGAGCGAGAGGTGTCGCTTTCAAGCGGCTCGGGCGTATTGAAGGCGCTGCAGGAGGCCGGGTGTGACGCGCACAAGGTTGATCCGGCGGAAACCGATTTGATGAGCCTGAGAGGTCAGTACGATCGCGCAGTGATTTCGCTTCACGGTCGTTTTGGTGAAGACGGCTGTGTGCAGGGAGTTTTGGAATATCTGCGGATTCCGTATACGGGAGCCGGCGTTCGCGCTTGTGCGCTGTCGATGGACAAGGATATTACCCGACGCGTTTGGGCTCAATCGGGGATCCCGGTTGCGCGCGGTTTTGTGGCGACCGATGTTTCCCAGGCCGAAGAGATTCTTGAGCTGCTTGGCCGTGACGTTGTGGTCAAGCCTTCGGGGGAAGGTTCTTCCGTGGGTGTGTTCAAGCTCAAAAATGCCACTGTGGAGGAACTGCGGCAGGCGCTTGCCAAAGCGCTTGAGTTCGACCGCAAGGTTCTGGTCGAAGAGCGTTGGTTTGGTCGTGAGCTGACGGTTGCCGTGCTCGGAGGCAAGGCGCTGCCGATCATTGAAATCAAGGCACCGGACGGCAACTACGACTATCAGAACAAGTATTTCGGGGATGTGGTCAAATACGAATGTCCGGCGGCGCTCAGTGCCGAGGTGGCCGAGCAGGTAAGCCAGACCTGTCAAAGAGCATTCGAAGCGATCGGTGCTCGCGGCTGGGGGCGTATTGACGTAATGCTCAAAGACGACGGCAGCTTTATTCTGCTTGAATTCAATGCCAGTCCCGGTATGACGCCGCACAGCCTCGTACCGATGGCGGCTCGTGCCGTCGGGATGAATTATCAACAATTGTGTCTGTGGCTGGCCGCTCAGGCCAGTCTTGATGATGCTGCGCATCGTTAAGGAGCCGTGCGCGTGAAGTTCCCCCGACTGTTCGGCAAAATTTTCGGTGCTGTTTTGCTTGTGGCCGGCGTCGGTTCTCTGGCGTGGTATCTGTTGACTGCACCGAGACTGGAGATAAAGACCATTGAGGTAAGAGGTCCTGTGGAGGCCGCAGGCTTGCAGCAGGTGACGCGCACGGTCGAAGAGACGCTCTCGGGCAATATCCTGACGGCCAATATCGGTGAAATCAAAAAGGCGATTGAAAACATTTCGTGGATTGAGTCGGCTTTCGTGTCCCGATTGTGGCCGGATTCGCTCTACATTGAAGTTAAGCGTCATCGTTCGGTTGCCATCTGGGAAGATGGCCGTCTGGTGAGCGAGGCCGGCGTGCTCTACGTAAGCAATGACGAGCCTATAGAGCGGTTGTTGCAGTTGCCTGCTTTTGCGGGGGATCCTCAATATGCTCCTGATGCCGTGACGTATTTGCCGCTTTTCAATGAGGTGGCTTCGCACATCGGGGCACGCGTCAAAGCCGTCAAAGTGACCTTTCGGGGCAGCTGGTCGGTTGTGCTTGAGTCTCCCAAGTTCCTGTCGATGGAAATTGAACTCGGTCGAGCTCTGACGACAGGGGGACCTGTCAATCATCTGCGCCAGGTTGTGGACAATATGGATCGAGTGGTTGATATGCTCAAAACGTATCCCGCACATATCGACGCTCGATACAAGAATGCATTTGCCGCACGGCTGCCGGCTTCATATTTGACGGCTTCGCCCAAATCGACCTCCAAGCAGGGCAGGTAATCGTTTCATCCAATCAGTTTGTTGACTCATGGAAACCGTACAGCAAAGTTCAACCATCGCCGCACTCGACATCGGTTCCGAGAAGATCTCGGTGGCGGTGTCCGAGGTTTCGGACTCAGGCGAGTTGACCCTTTTGGGATTTGGAAAGGTGCCTTCGCTGGGCATTCAGCACGGCAGCGTTCAGGATGTCGAATTGGCTGTCGAATCAATACGTGCGGCTGTTGCCGAGGCCGAGCAGAATTCACGTCGAAAGGTGACGACCGTCTCGGTGGCGCTTACCGGAAAACATTTGCACAGTCTCAACAAGGTCGGGCAGGTGGTGTTGCCCGGTGCCGAGGTTGACAGTGCCGACGTCAAACGAGTGACGCGTTTGGCGATGGCCTTTGATCCCAAGGTTGACGGCAAAAGCGAAGACGATCGGTTGGTTTCGCACGTCGTCAAAGGGTATACGCTCGACGATGACGACGTCATGATTGATGATCCGATCGGTATGGTCGGCAGCGTGCTTAAAGCCCATGTGCATCTGGCGATCGGTTCGGATAGTGTCGTGCAGAATCTTGTCAAGTGCATTCGTCGCGCCGGCCTCGACATTGAAGGGCTTGTGCTGCAGCCATGGGCAAGTGCGGCCGGTGTTTTGACGCCGACCGATAAAGAGTTGGGTGTCGTGGTGTTGGATCTCGGAGCGGGAACAACCGACATTTCTTGTTGGGAGAAAGGACAGGTTGAATTCACGGCGGTCGCAGCCATGGGCGGCACTACCATTCAGCGCGATATAGCGGCAGTGTTGGGCTGCAATATGAGCGATGCGGATGAAATCAAGCTCACCTACGGACATTGGCCGATTCGTCCGGAGGACAGTTATGAGACCGTGCGTTACACGCGTGAGTCCAACGGTGAACCCGATTCATGCTCATGCGAAAAAATTGTGCTGACCGTTGAGTCAAGACTCACGGAAATGTTTAAAGTTATCGCCCGAAGTTATTTGGGACCGGATAACTGGAATCTGCGAGCTTCCGCGGGCATTGTTCTGACCGGAGGAGTTGCAAGAATGCCCGGCATCGCAGAACTGGCCAGAAATGTTCTGGGATTGCCGGTACGCATCGGCATGCCGCTGCTGCAAAGCGAGGCGAGCATCGGACTTGTAAGTCCCGAGGATGCGACTGTGGTGGGGGTGTTGACCGAAACCGTGCGTCGACGCCGCCTGTCCGGTGCTGAAAAAATGTCTCAGGGAACTTTTTCCGGATTATTGGCGCAATTAAAGAGCATCGTGTTCGGAGATTTCTCGGGCTAGAGAATATTTCAGGGAGTAAAGAGAATGAAAAAGATTTTGATTGTCGACGGTGGCGTGCAGTTCCATGGCAACGGCGGGACGCTCAATCACGCGTATGCTCAGCTTGCAGCGAAGATCTTGACAGCCATGGGGCACGAAGTGGTGATCACGCGTGTGGATGCCCAGTGGGTTGCACAGGAAGAAGCCGAAAAATTCAAAGCCGCCGACGTGGTGATGCTCAATTTTGCTGCTTGGTGGATGGGTACTCCCTGGCAGGTCAAGCGTTACATTGATGAAGTGTTCTGCGCCGGTCTTTCCGTCGGAGGAGACGGTCGTACGCGTACCGATCCGGAGCATAACTATGGCCGCGGCGGCATTCTTTCAGACAAAAAGTACATGCTTTCGGTGACCTGGAATGCTCCTTTGAATGCCTTTGTCGATCCCAAGGAATTTTTTGCCGGCGTCGGTATTGATGCCGTTTTGCTGCCTGTACACAAGGCCTTTCAGTTTATCGGCATGAGCTGCCTGGGAAAGACATTCATGGCCAATGACGTAATCAAGAATCCGACGCACGAACTTGACTTCAAGCGTTTCGAAGAGACGCTCAAGGAAAACTTCGCCGCGCTCTAAGACTGGAGCCGAGCCGAAAAAACGTTTGTCGATTCTTCCGCATCAATTCGATTGATTGAAAAGGGTGCTGCAGAGCTTACGGTTCTGCAGCCCTTCTATTTGCATTTTTATTTTTTGACTTTTTATGTCGACCCCCGTTTTGCATAAAACCGGTTTCAAGGCATGGCTGCCGATCATTGCGTTGGCCTTTGCCGCTTTCGTATTCAATACCAGTGAATTTTTGCCTGTGGGTTTGCTGCCTGATATTGCCGAAAGTTTGCATGAAACTGTTCCGTTTACCGGACTGATTCTGACGGGATACGCTTTTGTGGTGGCCATCATGTCGTTGCCTTTGACGATTGTGACGGCTAAGTTTGAACGCAGAAAACTGTTGTTGGTGCTGTTGTTTATTTTTTCAATTTGCCACTTTGTTGTTCCGTGGGTGGAAAGTTTTGAGACGCTTTTTGCCGCTCGTGTCGGCGTAGCGCTGACGCACTCGATTTTCTGGTCGATCATGACGCCGTTGGCCGCACGCGTGGCTCCGCATGGAAAGCGCGCTGTCGGACTGGCCGCCGTTATGGGGGGAACGATCGTGGCTACCGTGTTGGGTGTGCCCATCGGAACCAACTTGGGGCATTACTTCGGCTGGCATATGTCGTTTTTCATTATCGGGATCGGTTCCGCGCTGGTGTTCGTGGTGATTTTCTTCGTTCTGCCGCTGTGCGAGGCCACGCATGCGGGATCGATCAAAAGTCTGCCGGTGATTCTCAAGCGCCCTGGTTTGCAGCAGCTTTATTTTCTGACTGTGGTGACGGTGCTTGGGCAATTTACCGCTTACTCGTATCTCAATCCCATTCTGGCAACCGCCGGAGGACTGGATGAAAGCATGATCGTCACGATGCTCTTTGCGTTCGGTATTTCCGGCATCATCGGCACTCTGGTGGCATCCAAAACCGTTGATAAACATTGTGAAGCAACGCTTTTGAGCGCCATGATCGTGGTTGGTCTGTCGTTGGCGCTTCTTGTCATCAGTGCCCAGACAACCGCTAGTCTGACAGTTGTTGTGGTGTGTTGGGGCGCCGCCATGACGGCGGTCTGTCTGGCCTTCCAAACGGTTTTGCTGACAGTGGCTCCGGATGCAGCGGATGTGGCTGCATCGCTTTATTCGGGAATTTTCAATATCGGTATCGGCGGAGGCGCATTCATCGGCAGTCGTGTTTCGCAGGCAGCCGGTTTCATGCCGGTGTCCTATGTCGGAG
>DXSO01000056.1 GCA_019410445.1 Sutterella sp. | reverse complement strand
ATTCAATTGCCTGAGGCGGTGAAATCTATGAGTGCTTTAGATGCAGACTAAAGTGCAAAGTTTTGTCATAACTTCATCGCCGGTGCTTCCTATAATCCATTAAACACAGTCATTTGAAGTGAACCTTCGGTGCTCGGCGCCATGGTTCGAATTGAGCAATTGAAAGGAAAAATCATGAGCGAGAATGTTCACGCCCCTGTTATCGTCATCGGGTCCGGTCCGGCTGGATACACCGCAGCTATCTACGCCGCACGTGCCAATCTCAAGCCGCTGCTGATTACCGGTATGGAGCAGGGCGGACAACTTATGACCACGACTGAAGTCGATAACTGGCCGGGAGCTGTCAACGGAATTGAGGGTCCGCAGCTGATGCAGAATCTTCTCGAGCAGGCCGAGCGGTTTGACACCAAGATTGTTTTTGACGTTATCCATACGGCGCATCTCAAAGAAAAGCCGATCCGTTTGGAAGGTGATATGGGCAGCTACACCTGCGACGCGCTCATCATTGCTACGGGAGCAAGTGCCAAATATCTCGGTTTGGAAAGTGAGACTAAGTACAAGGGACGCGGTGTTTCTGGATGCGCTACTTGTGACGGTTTCTTCTATCGCGGCAAGCCTGTAGCCGTTGTCGGCGGCGGAAACGCAGCTCTTGAAGAAGCGCTCTATTTGTCGCAGATTGCCAGTGTTGTGCATCTTGTGCACCGCCGAGACACCTTCCGAGCCGAACCCATCATGGTCGATAAGCTCATGAGTGTGGTTCAGGAAGGCAAAATCGTTTTGCATACTCCATTTGAAGTGCGTGAAGTGCTCGGCGATGACAAGGGTGTCACAGGCTTGATGCTCAAGAATGTGGAGGGCGGATCCGACGAACAGTTGGCTGTTGACGGCGTCTTCATTGCCATCGGACACACACCCAACACGAAGGTGTTTGCCGATGAGCTCAATACGCAGGGCGGCTATATCGTCACGGACAAGGCGGGTTCTGCGGCAACGGCTACGAATATTGAAGGTGTTTTTGCGGCTGGTGATTGCGCGGATGCAATCTATAGACAGGCCGTAACCAGTGCGGGTTCTGGATGCATGGCAGCATTGGATGCTCAACGCTATCTCGAAAAACAAGCCTAAACTGGGTAAGCAGGAATTTTTTTGAGAACCGGACGAGCGGCCGCCAGACGGGGCGGTGCGGCAAGTCCGGTTTTCGATTTTTACTGGGTAGCGTTTTTGACAGGATGTCGAGTTGCTGCAGGCTATTGCTTTGATCAAAGGTCAGTGAATTTTCTTAAAGAAAGAAGTTTTTCTGTCGTTCAGCCCTCGTATGCAGTATTTTTTGATGGAAAAAGGGCGTACTCGGTTTTAGCAGGACTCTTGCGTACTTTAAAATCAAAATTCCGCGTATGCGCGAACTGCGTGTTGTTGCTTTTTTCATGAAATCAGAACGTTTGGCACGCATTCGTCGTCAACATTCATTCAATTCGACCTATTTCCCGATATGACCAAAAAGCAAACTCACGTCGCTTTGGCTTGTGCTTGCGCATGCTCTCTTTTTGCGAGCGGAACTCAAGCCGGATTTCTAGAGGATGTTGCCTCGACTCTTCCTGGCGGACTAAGTTCGAACGCCAATGGTTTTTTCTCTGCCCAAGCCGAAGGTTTCCGCGAAATCATGGATAAGGGGCGTGATGCGATTGCCTTTGGTATTTGGACTGAGCATCCGGCGTTTGACTACGACAATCGTTCTGAAGAAAACGCGCTGCCTTTCGGCGGTGGTGTGGTGCGAACCATGATTGATGAACGCGGAAACGAGCGCATGCTTTTTGGTCTGATTTTTTCCGATTCGCACTATTACCCGGAACCCACATTTGGCTACAGTTGGGTTGCACGATGGCCGGTAAGTCAGAAATATCACGTTGGCGCTGGTTATTTGCTTGGCGTGACGTTCCGCGAAGACTACCACTGGCTGCCGATTCCTTTGCCGCTTCCGGTAGTCAAGGCCGGTACGGACGATGTCGGCGTCTATATGACCTACATTCCGTTTACGAACGTCTTCTTTTTCTACGGAACGGTAGCCACCGACAGTCTTGAAAATCGACTGCTGCCGACTTTTGAAGGCTCACCTTTTGCCAATCGGTTTGAGCTTTACGGCGCCTGGATGAGAGAAAAAACGGATTCGGCCACTGAGCAGGGCTATTCGGTGACTTCGGATCCGGGGTACATGCTCGGGCTGCGTTATTTTGTGGCAACAAACTGGGCGCTGGACTTTAACTACACCGACAGCGAACACGACACAAAGAACCGAGGTGTTAAGGACAAGACTTTTGAACACAGCACCTACTCCGCAGCACTGCAGTATCACATCAATCTCAACGAGTCGTTACGCATGCATGCTGGATTGGGCGTCGGTTACGGTAAGTGGGAACAAAAGGGCGGCGGCATTTCCGAAGACTCCGTTTTTCCGGTTGTGCAGCTTGGCGGTACCTGGGCTGTGACGGAACACACTCGTATTTTGGCCGGCATTAATTTGTCGTATCCGCGCTATCACAACGTGGCGCCGGACGGCGACGTGATGTTCCGCCCGTCTCCTGCGCATATGTATATCGGTGCGGGGTTGGCTTTCTAGACCGCTGACTTCTAGAGTACTCGGAGCTGCCTTAATTGACCGGGGCAGCTCTTTTTGTATGCCCCGTACGGTGGTATCCTCGGCAGACGCGATGTGAGCGAAAAATTGGATGCGTTAAAAATGGCAAATGGATTTGAAGCGCTGGCTCCGCTGGCGGATAAACTGAAGACGGCAGCGCGCGCGCAGCAGGCCGAGCGCGAAGCTAAGG
Organism: Sutterella sp.; assembly: GCA_019410445.1. Taxonomy (GTDB): domain Bacteria; phylum Pseudomonadota; class Gammaproteobacteria; order Burkholderiales; family Burkholderiaceae_F; genus Duodenibacillus. The sequence continues at coordinate 7,173 of DXSO01000056.1, read as the reverse complement.
AAAAAGCAAACGAGCATATAGCAAGAGAAACCAATGTGTTTCTGGAGGTCATGAACCAAACCGGCGTTAAAGCGATGGCCGGAGTGAAAATTAAGCCGCGTATTGCAGAAAAAGACATTGACTTTGCAAGTGCGATGCGCAAAGCCGGTGTCAAGCCGATTGGCGATGCGGAGCGCGTACAGCATAAAAAAAAGCTCAGGCCGATTCCGGTGCAGACTCTGGCAGATAACAGGAAAGTGCTCGAGGAAAGCATGAGCGATGATCTCGACAGCATTGAATTCCTCGAAAGCGAAGACGGCAAAAGTTTTCGACGTCCCGGCATCGGTCCTGATGTTCCCCGAGATTTGCGCCGAGGTCGTTGGTCGGTGCGGGCTCAGATCGATCTTCATGGAATGACGGTTGATGATGCGCGCCAGGCTGTGGCGGAATTTCTGAAAAATGCCCGTAAACAGGAGATGTTCTGTGTGCGAATCATTCACGGAAAAGGAAACGGTACGCCGGGACGTATCGGCGTATTGCGAGAAGTTGTTCGTCGGTGGTTAAAGCAGCGAGATGAAGTCGTTGCATTCTGTGAACCGCGTGAAAACGACGGTGGCGCTGGTGCGACGATTGTGAGACTGCGAGCATTGACGCATCGCATTCCGAACGAGGATTCTCAGTCTTAAGCGAAGTTGTCGACTTGTTTTCGGACAAAGTTGATGTGAAAGAAGGCTTTACTCTCGGTAAGATAAGCAAAGAGCCCGTACACAGCCTTCGGTTGTACGGAAATCACAGATAACAAAAGGGATGACAATGATCAAACAAGCTCTGATCGGATTGACAGCCGCAGCAATTCTCGTCGGTTGCGGAGGAGAGGACAAGGCCAAAGCACCAGAGGCTGCCAAGGGTGAGGACGGACAAAAAACGGTGGGTCTCGTGCAGTTGGTGGAGCACCCTGCACTGGATGCTGCCAGTCGTGGTATTCAGGATGCCATGAAGGCTCGCGGACTCAAGGTGGCGTTTGACGTGCAGAATGCGCAGGCCGATCAGTCCAATCTTGCCAATATTGCTCAGCGTTTTGTTTCTCAGGAGTATCCGCTGATTTTTGCAGTGGCCACTCCTGCGGCTCAGACAATGGCCAACGCCACCAAGCAAACGCCGATCGTGGCCACCGCCGTGACTGACTATGAAGCGGCAAAACTTGTGGTATCCAAAGACAAGCCCGGCACCAACGTCACCGGCTCTTCCGATCTGAACCCGATCGGTCAGCAGCTTGATTTGATCATGCAGTTCGTACCGCAGGCAAAAACGATCGGCACGATTTACAACAGTTCCGAAATCAATTCTCAGTTCCAAGTTGAGATTCTTAAAAAGGAACTGACTCGGTATAACGTCAAGCTCGTTGAAGGGACGGTCTCAAGCGTCAATGATGTTCAGCAGGTTGCCCAGGGCATGGTCGGCAAAATTGACGCGCTTTATGTGCCGACCGACAATATTATCGCCTCGGCTATGCCGGTTCTTACCAAGATTACGACACCGGCCAAGGTGCCCGTGATTACCGGTGAGGAAGGACCGTTGCAGGGCGGTGGTTTGGCAACCGTCGGGGTGGATTACTACGAGCTTGGCAAGATTGCCGGCAATATGGGAGCTGACATTCTTGAGGGCAAAGCCAAGCCGGCGGATATGCCGATTCAGTACCAAACGCAGTTCAAGGTCAAGGTCAATGAACCGGTGTTGAAGGCTCTGGGACTGCAGCTGCCCGAGTCACTGAAGGGTAAAGCGGAAATGGGTGATTTCCATTAAAATCCGTAATTTACCATCGGCGCGGAGTTTTCTTTCTGCTCCGCGCTTTTTTTTGTGCTTGCAGGTATGAGAGCAACAGGCGAGGTGTGATGAGTACGCTCGCCGTTTTCGAAAAGATAGACATGGCAGACATTTTGATTCCGACCATCGCGCAAGGCCTGATGTGGGCGTTAATGGCGCTTGGCGTGTACATCACCTTCCGCGTGCTCGACATTGCGGATCTTTCGGTTGAGGGGAGTTTCCCACTGGGAGCAGCGGTTGCCGCGACTGCTCTTGTATCCGGTTACGGCGTTGCCGTTGCTTTTTTCTTAGCTGCTGTTGCAGGAGCTCTGGCCGGCATTGTGACAGGGTTGCTTACCACGAAGCTCAAAATTCCGCCTCTGTTGGCCGGCATTCTCACGATGATTGGCCTGTACTCCGTCAATCTTCATGTGATGGGCAAAGCCAACGTGGCGTTGCTGCGAGTGGATACGATTTTTAGTTACGCTTCCTCTCTGGGGTTGTCTGCCGACATGGCCATGATGCTCGTGGGATTGAGCGGAGTATTGTTGGTCGGTGTGATTCTCTACTGGTTCTTCGGTACGGAACTCGGTACGGCGATTCGTGCAACGGGATGCAATTCCCAGATGGCCAGAGCCCAGGGCGTCAATACCAATTCCATGATTGTGCTGGGACTGTTGATTTCAAATGCTCTGGTGGCTTTGTCCGGTGCATTGGTTTGCCAGGCCAACGGCTTTGCCGATGTCGGCATGGGAACGGGGACGATCGTGATTGGGTTGGCCTCGGTGATCATCGGAGAGGTGTTGTTCGGGACTCGTAGCTTTAAAAATTGCTTGATTTCCGTGATATTGGGTTCGATCGTATACCGTTTGGTAATTGCCATCGTTCTGCAGCTCGGCATGCCGCCCAATGATCTCAAGCTCTTTACGGCTATCTTGGTTGCCATTGCACTGTCGATGCCGCTGCTTCGTGAAAAGTGGCGTGCACGTAAAAGCTCTCTCTGATCAGACGCGCTACGGAGACAAAATATGCTCAATGCTAGAGGTGTAAAAAAGACATTTTTTCCGGGCAGCGTCAACGAAAAGCGCGCTCTGCGCGGCGTGGATCTGATGCTTGAGGATGGTGATTTTGCGACGGTTATCGGATCGAACGGTGCCGGAAAATCAACTTTCCTCAATGCAATCGCCGGCGTTTTTCCGATTGATTCCGGCACGATTGAAGTGGGTGGAGTGGATATTTCCAAAATGCCCGAGTACAAGCGTGCTCGGTATATTGGACGCGTTTTTCAGGATCCGATGCGCGGTACGGCGGGCAATATGATGATTGAGGAAAATCTCGCCATGGCTTCCCGCCGAGGTCAGAAGCTTGGATTAAGTTGGAGTTCGAAACCCGAGCAGACGGAAAAGTTCCGTGAAATGCTCAAGCTGCTTGATTTGGGGCTTGAAGAGCGCATGACGGCTCACGTCGGACTGCTCTCCGGCGGTCAGCGTCAGGCATTGACACTGCTGATGGCTACTTTGGTGCGCCCTCAGCTGCTGCTTTTGGACGAACATACTGCTGCTCTGGATCCTAAAACTGCGGCCAAGGTTCTGGAAATCACCGATCGATTGGTGACTACGCAAAAACTGACTACTCTGATGATTACGCATAACATGCGCGATGCACTTCGTTATGGCAATCGTTTGGTAATGATGCATGCTGGCCGAATCGTCGTCGACGTTAAGGGTGAAGAAAAGAAGAATCTGACTGTGCCTGACCTGTTGGCCCTCTTTGAAAAAGGAGCAGGCGAAGTAAGCGATGCGATGATGCTGTCTTCTTAAATTCGATTCGTATAATTCGCTTTGGCGCAGGGACGACCCTGCCGTGAATAAGCCGATTTTCGGGGACGACCCTGAATGTCGGCTTTTTTTTGATCAAATGAAAAAGGGAATATCAATGAGCACGACTCTCAGTTGGCTGGTGCTGATTATTGCAGGGCTTTGTGAGACCGCCTTTGCGTTTTGTTTGGGAAAACTCAAGACGGCTGTCGGACTTGACTGGTGGTTTTGGGGCGTGGGTTTTGCGGTGTTTGTTGTTACGTCCATGGCTTTGCTGGCCAAAGCGGCTCAGGTGTTGCCTATAGGAACGGCTTATCCTGTGTGGACAGGCATAGGAGCGGTCGGTACGGTTTTATTGGGAATTTGTTTTTTTCATGAGCCGGCATCGTTTTGGAGACTATTTTTCATTGTGATGCTCATCGGCTCGATCATCGGGTTGAAAATGGTTTCACACTGAATTTCAGATTTGATTGTCAGAGGAAGATAAAAAATTCAGAAGCCTCTTGCAATTTATTATTAAGTCTGTAAAATACGCATCCTTCGCTGAACAAAACAGCGAAGTGCTAAAAAATCAAGAGTGCGCCAGTAGCTCAGTTGGATAGAGTACCTGGCTACGAACCAGGGGGTCGTGGGTTCGAATCCTGCCTGGCGCACCATCAAAAGTTGAGGCTTGCAGAATGCAAGCCTTTCTTTTTTTCTGCCGTAGCTGCAACCGAGTCAAGATAAAAAAACTCGGAACATTTTGATTGTGTCCCGAGTTCGAGCATTTTTCGGCACGCACGAATTGTTGCGAGTCAGGCGAGATCCAAGTCTACAATCCGGTAATTATCACTTCCCAGTCCCATTTGTTTCATGGATGACAGTTGTCGCAGGCCATGGCGCGATTCAATGCGTTCGTGAAGAGGTTTTCCGACAGTTCCAAGATCATAAACAGCATCAATGCTTGCTTGCTCGACAGCGAGCAAATCCAGTGAAGCATAGATGCCGATATCAGGGACGCGGGGAGCTTCTGCAGTTGTCCCTGCGCAGTCACAGTCAACGCTCATGCGGCGTAAAACATTGACGTAACAGATTCGACCTTTGAAATGATCCACAACGGCTTTTGTGGCATCGACCATGTTTTCCATGAATTCCGGTCCGGAGATGCCCCATTGCTGTCCAGTGCTTCCGCTGTGCAGCTGACGCTTGCCGGTTAGAGCATCCGCGCAGCCGATGGAAATGTTTTTGTTCGAACCGCCGAATCCGCCCATCGTATGCCCCTTGAAATGCGATAAGACGAGCAGACTGTCGTAGTTCAAGAGATTTTTGCCGACGCTGATTTCCTTGATATGTTGAGCGCCTTTGACGGGTAGTTTCACTGCTCCGTCCGCATCAAGGATGTCGACCTTTGAAAAGGTCCATCCATTGGTTTTGAGTGTGTCAAGGTGTTTGGCCGTTGTATCGCGGTCTCCGGCATAGTAGGTATTGGTTTCTACGATGGTTGCATTTTGGATGTCTTGAGTGAGCAAATCTCGAATCCATTGTCTCGGCAGTATATTGGGACCGCCTTTTTCGCCGGTGTGCAGTTTGACGGCTACTTTACCTTCAAGAACCGAAGAGATTTTTGCAACGATTCGGCGCAGTCCCTGTGATGAGAGATCTCGCGTGAAATACACCGTGGCCATTGGGCCGCTGCGCTGATCCAACGGAATATTGACTGCACTGCCGTCTGTGACCGCTGCAACAGCTCGTTTAACTGCAGGTTTTTCCTGAGCCTGAATTGCTTCCAAGCTAAGTCCGGTGGTGAGGCCAGCGGCCATCGATGCTTTGAGCAGAAGTCGTCTTTTCATCTTTTTGGCTCCTTACCGTTGCAATTGGATCACCTTTATTGTGAAACGGTACGAAAGCAAAAGCGTTGCCGAAAGGTGGCAATACTTTGCTGTTTTTTGCCAAAAATTCACCGAATAAAGAAACAGGCAGCGAGGAAAAACCGCGCTGCCTGTTGGATCAACCGCACTGTCTACGTTGACTGACCGTCAACGATAAGAGTGTGATTGTTGAGACGATTATGCAAAAAAGCGCATCAGGAGCATGCCGATGAAGGCCATCAATACGCTGTTGAGCATCAGAATCGGCCAATACTTCTTCGGAACATCAGCCACGCCGAGGAGTCGACCCATGTACTGAATCTGAGAGGCCATCAGAATGAAGGCGGGAGCCAGAATCGTGATGTCGTGAGCATTGAGAACATTGCTGGCAACCAAGCTGGCTGCTACGCCAACGCCGGCGCCGCAAGACAGCCACGTGGCCAACAGAACGGTCACGGCTTGTCCCGGGAGGTCAAAGATGCCCATCAGGCCGCCGCAGGTGCGGCCCAGAAAATCCATCACGCCCCAAAGCTGAAGAATGTAGGTGAGCACGAAGGCCATCAGCACATTGGGGAGCAGACTGTACAGGCCGATATTGAGACCTTTTTTGAGACCGACGATGAAAATGTCGAACGGATTGTTGGACTCGGTGGTCGCGTTGTTGTTGTTATTCATTTTCAAAGTCCTTGCGATAGAGGGTGTTGAGCATGAAACGAACAAACATGCCGCCCACAAATTTCAGCGCGAGAATAATGATCACCGGAACCCAGACCGGGCAGGTGAACATGAAAAACAGGGCTGAGACCGTCGTGTAATAGTTGTTGATGCAGCCTGCGCCGGCGTACTGCCATGCGCACATGGTCACGAGTCCCTTTCTGGTCAGTTTGCCGCCGTCGTACATGTTGCGCGTGATTGCAGCGCCGCCGTCCGTACTCTGCAGGTCGGTAATCAGTGCCAAACCGGTATAACCGGGCAGACCGAGCAGAGGCTTCAGAAGCGGAGTCAGAAGCACTTGAGCGGCACGCAATGCGCCGTAATGAGCCAGAACTTCAATGAGTCCCATGGCAAGCATAACGCCGGGGATCAGCGTCAGGGAAAAGAGAAATGCCGCGCGAGCCGAAACGCCACCTGAACCGGTGAAGTTATTCTTGGAGTCGGCAATCAGACCAAACTTGCCGATAAGAGTGGTGAAGTCGAACGCGCCGAGCCATTTCTGAGCTTCGGGCATCTTGTAGAAAACGCCGGAGAAGATGACGACGGCGAAAGCCAGAGCGATGTAAGCCCCGATGCCGACTTTTTTCTCCTGTTCCAACTGTGTGGAAGTGGACATGATGTTTCCTTTGGTTATTGATTTTGAAGGAATTATGCATAAGCACGGGAAAGGAAGAGTTTAATTAATTTGATGGCTTTTTTCCCTAAGCAAAGTCGCTTAGATTTTTCATCAGAAAGCAAGAATGCATTGATTACGAATTGACGGCAATGGGACTATGATTGCCCTGTTTGGTTTAACAGGGAGAATAAAAACCATGAGCAAACTTGACGTTGTGGCTATTTGGAAAGAACTGCACCAAATGCCGGAACTCGGGATGCATGAATTCAAAACCAGTGCGTATCTGGCCGATGCATTGGAAAAACTCGGCTATGAGGTCACCCGCAATGTCGGCGGAACGGGAGTGGTCGGCATCAAGCGCGGTACAGAACCCGGTCCGGTGCTGATGCTGCGGGCA
>DXSO01000055.1:6384-10179 GCA_019410445.1 Sutterella sp. | reverse complement strand
CCAACGCCAAGTGGCTTGCTCAGGGCACGATCTATCCGGACGTGATCGAATCGGCCGGCGCAAAAACCAAGAAGGCCAAGACCATCAAGAGTCACCACAACGTGGGCGGTCTGCCCGACACGCTGCACCTCAAACTGCTCGAACCCCTTCGTTCGCTCTTTAAGGATGAAGTGCGCGAACTCGGCGTTGAACTCGGTCTGCCCTACGAAATGGTTTACCGTCATCCCTTCCCGGGTCCGGGTCTGGGCGTGCGCATTCTGGGTGAAGTCAAGCGCGAATATGCCGACTTGCTGCGCGAGGCCGACGCCATCTTCATTGAAGAGCTGCGCCGCGCCGGTTGGTACGACAAGGTCAGCCAAGCCTTCGTGGTGTTCCTGCCCGTCAAGAGCGTAGGCGTAATGGGCGACGGCCGCACCTACGACTGGGTTGTCAGCCTGCGTTCGGTTGAAACGAGTGACTTCATGACCGCCAAGTGGTCTGAACTGCCCTACTCCCTGCTTGCCACGGTTTCCAACCGAATCATCAATGAGGTCAAGGGCATCAACCGCGTTGTCTATGACGTCTCTGGCAAGCCGCCTGCCACCATTGAATGGGAGTGAGCCAGTTAGACGAACTGACTAGCTTCTGGCTGAACTGAGAACCCCGTGTCTCCATAGAGCCACGGGGTTTTTCACGTATTTCGAGGAACAGAGAGGAACTGAAAAGAACCCGACAGAACCGCTTTCGTATCGGTGATTTGAGAACGCCTCCAGGCTCGTGAATCAGGCTATCTCACGAAAAACACCGATACGAAAAAAGTCCCAGATCGCAACGGCCTTTATGCGCGTGTCACGCCACACGGGACCGTTACCTTCTTTTGTGACTTTTAGTTCGGAGGTCGTGAAGGCCGCCAGGAGACTCTGCGTATCGGACGCTTCCCGATCATCTCGCTCGTCGAGGCGCGCGAGAAGCTGCTTGAAGCGAAGAAGGATATTGCCGCGGGCATCAATCCCAGCAGGAAGAAAAAACAGGAAGAGGCAGCCGCCTGCTCAACGGTCACCTTCAAGTCATGGTGGAAGAGCTACCTTGATCACGCAAAACTCACAGAGTCGACGAAAGCGATGCGCATGTCCTGTCTACCGACGCGATCCAGAGAAGTCAATCGGAAAGATGAGCCTCGATGAAATCACCGAGGACTTCTGCCGAGACCTCTTCGACAAGATCGTCGACAAAGGTGCTCCTGCGGTCGCCGTCTACGCACGCGTCATCGTTTTGCGTGTCTTCTCACGGGCGAGGATGCGAGGCGTGAAGCTTGAGAACCCTGCGGCCGAGATCCCGCCAACCTCAATCGCGCACTTCTGTCCGCGGGAACGAAATATGACGCCTGCCGAAATCGGCGTGATGCTCGGTGCCTTTCGATGACGTCGGAGCAAATCTCTCGATCAAGGCGGACCCGAAGCTCCTGCTCCTGACCTTTGTGCGCAAGAGCGAACATTCACGAGCAAGATCGACTTTGAGCACGCGCTCTGGACGCTCCCCGCCGAACTTGTCGAGATCAACGGATCAAAGACAAGCCTCCCTTCGGTGGCCGTAGAAGTGGAAGGCCTTGGATCGCTGAGACCCCGGGGTGGCACTTGGGCGAGTGCGAGCGATGAGGCACGACCTGAAGCTTCCGACCGTCATCCTGCTTCTTCAAGCTGAGCGACTAAGTGATCCTTAGTGTTGGCGAGAAAAGGGCCACCTTGCGGCGTCTCACGATGCCGCAAGAGTGTGTCCTTTGAGAACGCGTAGAATCAAGATAAGTAACATATCAGCGCGATATACGTAACACTTACATATGGATCATGTACAATGTTTAGATCTCTGTTGCTTAGATAAGAGCACGCGCCATGAGCCAGAATGTTAGAAAACGGGGATCCGATATCCGAAATTACCTACTTACCACGCTATCAAAGTCTCCGTCTCCGATTACGATTTCAGATCTCAGCGTAGCTGGTGCGAAAAAATTTGGTATTAGCCGAGCAGCAATAGCGAAGCATGTCCGCAATCTCGCCGAACAAGGGAGTATTGAACTAACACCCGATGGCCGGACGAAATTGTGCTATCTAAAACCAATCAAGACGCACGACTTTTCCCTCTCTGTCCAAGGTAGAGGAAGTCTGGATGAGATGGATATATACCTGCAAGAGGTCAAGCCAGTTCTTACAAACCTCTGTGATAGCGCAAGAAATATCCTGGAATACGGCTTCACAGAAATGATGAACAATGTGATCGATCACTCATCCGCCACACGAGTGCATGTTCTTATAGAGAAGACAGCTATCACTACGAGCATTCTAATTGCGGATAATGGAGTAGGTATCTTTAAAAAAGTGAAAGATGCTCTCCATCTTTCCGATGAAAGACAGGCGTTGCTTGAGCTCTCAAAGGGAAAATTTACGACGGATCCTTCTAATCATACGGGTGAAGGCATTTTCTTCACGAGCCGGGCCTGTGATGAATTTGGAATTTTCTCTGGTGGTCTAGTATTTGCTCATTCGTCAGAATACCCACGAGATTTTTTGACTCGATGGCCAGAATTGAATACTATCGGTGGAACATTGGTCCGGATGAGTATCAACAACAACTCAGCTCGAAGACTTAAATCCATCTTTAGAAAATACTCATCAGTTGACGGGGGATTTACTAGGACAGAAGTCCCCTTGAAGCTCATGCAATACCAGAATGAAGGACTGGTTTCGAGATCTCAGGCAAAGCGACTCTTGGAAAGGGTTGACAGGTTTAAATTTGTGACGCTTGACTTCGAAAATATTGAATTCATCGGCCAAGCCTTTGCTGATCAGATATTTAGAGTGTTTTCGAAAGAACATCCTGATGTCGAGCTGAACTACAAAAATGCAAACAAAGATATCGAAGAAACCATTAAGATTGCGCAAGCAAATGCGACACATCTCAGTTAATACTCTTAGATAAGACCTACTACTAGCTTTTTTTCTTTCAACAGGCCTGCGACAACCGTAGGCCTTTTTTTCATGCCTAATAGGCCCACGGGAGCATTCTACCAAGAGCTCTGTCGCGGACTTTTCTTTTGTAGATCACGATGAAACGCTTCCTGCATATCTTCATCGACACGATGGTCGGCAACCGGAACGGTGAGCTGAGCGATGGCATTGAGGTCGTGATCGGCTTCTTCTGCATGGTCGCTGTCGCCGCCATCTTGACATTCATCTACGCATGACTCACAGGGGTGCTCTGATGACCGCCGCCGCACCGTCACGATCGATTACACGCACGACATCTCTTCGTGCATCAAGGCGCACGAGGATGGCATACCGCTCAAAACGCTCCGTGCGAGCGGCACCGCTTTCAGACTCTTGAAGGATGTCCTACTGCGTGCAGCGACGGGGCAGCTCTCCGACATCTTGAAAGAGCTTCAAGGAGCATGAAATGCCTTCATCGAAGAAGTCCAGAAAGCTCCACCGTCGCAAAACCGTCCGACCGCCGACGATGCCCTACCGCGCCTACGGCGACCTGAGCTCGTGGATGCACGGTCGCACCGCGCTTTGCGTCGCTTACGAGCTGGCTCTCGCTTTCGAAAATGAGAGTCCGCTATCCGCCTCGCTACGCTTCTCGGCGTTGCTGGATACGACCTCTGCGTTAAGGCGACCATAGCAGGCGTCAGGCCTGCGACGCGAGAGATCTCGTTGAGCCGTGCCGCTACGTCTTCGTGCTTCGCTACAGCGCAAAACTAAAAAACAGGGATGCTTCCCGAAACGCCTCCACCTTAGCGCGCGCCGAATCGCATGGAACGCGGAA
>DXSO01000055.1:0-6374 GCA_019410445.1 Sutterella sp. | reverse complement strand
CGCGGAAGAGGTGCACAATGGCAAGTACCTGGAAGCAAGCCTCCTCCCCCAACAAAAAAGACGGGCAATCCTGAGAAAAGAAATTATTGAGTGGGAATAATTCTGCGTCTGACATACTTTTGCACCTGATAGTGCTACTAAGCCTGCTTAATTGCGGGCTTTTTTTTTCATCAATGTGTGTGCGGGCTTAGTCGAGAGCTGAATGCAATAAAGCAAGAGATATTAATGATAAAGTCAACTGAGACTGTGTAGTCAATTCCTATGTGTGAAAAACATTCTTAATCCTCCTAATTACTAAAGCAGCAAAGTTTGTCAATGTTAGCCATCCAAGACTCATCTAATTTCCTCAATAAAAAAGGCTCTGAAACGTACAATATAGCTAAACGTTTTGAACATAATTTCAAGATTTTTTCCAAGGACATTCTCAATTTTCAAACAGAATATGACACGAAAGCTAATAGATACATGCGCATCTCAAAAAGTATGCGCTTACGTGCCACCCTTCTTAAACATCCAGGCTAACAATCTCATAAATTGGTTCTCAACAACAATTCCTGCTCGCCTCAAACTGTCGGTACTACTGCGAATACTCGTTAACTCCACGGGACTAAATCTTCAAAAAGTGGATTTTCCTGGTAACGACGATGCTGAACGTGCTGGCTGGGACGGCATAATTGAAACCGGTTCTGGCACAGCTTGGATACCTTCCGGTATCTCTGGGTGGGAATTCGGCGTCAACTCTGACATTAAGACCAAAGCAGACAAGGATTTTGAAAAAAACGTCCGAGCGATTGAGGATACTGAAAGGACAAAGATTACATTCGTCTTTGTTACTCCTCGGCGCTGGTCTGGGAAAGCTGTCTGGGTCAAAAAAATGAAGAACAAGAAGCTCTGGAAGGACATTCGAGCATATGACGCCAGTGATCTTGAACAGTGGATGGAACAATCACTTGCAGCACAGACCTGGTTTGCCAACCAGACAAATATTCCCTCCGACGGTGTTAGAACCTTGGATCGTTGTTGGAGCGATTGGGCAAACGTAGCGACTCCAACACTTCATCCTTCTCTTTTTGCTACAGCTAATGAGGTGTGGAGCAACAAGATTAAATCTTTCCTGACGAAGAACAATGCTCTCCCTTTAGTAATAACAGCTGACTCCGTTGAAGAAGCGCTGGCGTTTTTAAATCAAGTTTTAGCATCAGCCGAGTTTGAACAGTATAGGGATCGAGTATTGGTGTTTGATAAAGTAGGAGTGCTCCCAAAACTTGCTCAAGGCACTACCAATTTCATTGCTGTGGTCCATACGCGGGAAGTGGAGCGTGAGCTTGGCCCCTTCAGCTCAACGCTGCAGTCCATTGTTATTTATCCTCGCAATGCCACTAGCGTAGAGTCCCATGTCGTGTTGGAACCGCTTGGGTTCAAGGCGTTTACTAAAGCTCTAGAAGCTATGGGAAAATCGCACGATGACATAGCTAAGCTAGCTAATGCCTCAGGGCGTTCGTTAACGGTTCTGCGACGTCAACTCTCGAATATTCCAGCAATCCGCACACCTATTTGGGCTGAAGATTCAAGAATAGCATCGGATATTGTTCCATTCGTTTTTGTCGGTGCATGGAACGCTCAGAACGAGGAGGATAAAAGTATCCTGTCCCGTCTGGCTGAGGCACCTTTTGAAGCATTGGAAAAGCGCATTCTTAATTTGCTACAGCTCAACGACTCTCCAGTCTGGTCAATTGGAGAGTATCGAGGAGTAATTTCGAAAATCGACTCCCTCTTCGCAATTGCAAGTAGAGTCTCCAAAGCTGATCTTAACCGCTTTCTCAACGTTGCAAGAACAGTACTAGGTGAAGATGATCCTGCTCTCGACTTACCCGAGAAAGATCGTTGGGCAGCGGCATTGTACGGCAAAAAGAGAAGATTCTCAGAGACAATACGAAAAGGCATTTCCGAGACTTTAGTTTTGTTGGCTGTGTACGGCAAGAACCTTTTCGGGAAGCACCTTGACTTTGATGGGAAATTTGAAGCCGCAAAGATTGTGCGCGATCTTCTTATACCTATAACAACTAGAAAACTTGAAGCTAACACTCACGATCTTCCACTTTATGCAGAAGCCGCTCCCGACGAATTCCTCGATATCATCGAACGCGATCTGAGAGCAGAGAAGTCCGAAGTCATGGGCTTGCTAAGACCTGTTGACACTGCGATCTTTGCCTCATGTCCGCGCACTGGACTACTTTGTGCTCTCGAAGAACTCGCATGGAATCCGGATACCTTTTCTCGGGTAGTGAAAATTTTGGGACAGCTTTCTGAGGTGGAGATTAATGATAACTGTGGAAACACACCTATTTATTCACTTAGTTCCATTCTTTGCTCATGGATGCCACAGACAGCGGCAAACCATGAGATGCGACTAAAGGCGGTCGGTATGCTTTTGAACAAGCATCCCTCGGTAGGTTGGAAGGTTTGTCTTCAACAGTTCGGTAATTATGGGCGTCGTGTCGGCAACTATACCTATAAACCAAAGTGGCGTTCTGACGGCTACGGCTTCGGGGAGCCTTTTAAAACATTAGAACCAATCCGTGTATTTGAGAGAGAAATGGTGAAATTCTCGCTAAGCAGGCCATCGTACACCGTCGATATGTTATGTGACCTTGTATCAAAGTTGCGTGCACTAGTACCGGATGATCAGGCACGCGTATGGGAGATCATCGGCGAATGGTGCAAAGCTGATCCTCTTGACGAGGAAGTTGCGAAAATACGCGAGAAAATTCGTGTGACTTTTATCTCCCGCCGAGGTCTTAAAAATGCCAATGAGAAAGAACAAGCAGTCCTAACGGAAAAAGCCAAGGCGGTCTACGCTGAGTTACAGCCCAAAGACATTGAGCACAAATATGAGTGGTTGTTTCGCCAGGGATGGGTTGATGTATCCGAGGACGAACTCTTAGGAAACAAAAAAGACCTCCACGCGCGTGAGCAACTCTTGCAAAAGCTCCGCATTGAAGCCCTAACAAACGTTATGCATGAATGCGGCATCCCGGGCATTCTTTCGCTCTCAGAAAAAGGGAATGCCAAACACCAAATTGGAGTCCTCCTAGGATCCGCCATACTTACCGACGAGCAGATCGAAGATTTGATCCTGCAATGCTTGCGTCAGAAAAAAAATTATTTGAATCATGGTGGCATTATCAATGGAGTTCTCTGGGCATTGGACGAAAATCGGAGAAATGCCTTACATGTGAATTTGTTGGATAAAGTTTCCGAAGAGGAAATTCTCCACCTATTGCTCCTTTCACCTTACCGATCTTCTACATGGAAGCTTGTAGATCAACTTTCGGCAAAAGCTCGAAATCAGTACTGGAATAAAGTGCCTCCAGTGTACTTATTTGACTCACCTGAAGAAAACATTGAGAGCATTCGCCGCTTACTTGGTGCTGAACGCCCTAGGGCCGCCTTCGCTTCGATGCAATTCAATCTCGAAAAAATTCCCCCGTCACTACTTACGCAAATGCTATATGCAATGGCGAAAAATGGGCAAGACAAAGCCGGGGAGTACCTGTTAGACAACTACCATGTGAGGCATGCCTTTGATCTTCTTGATCGTAACTCAGATCTCACTCTAGAGGAAAAAGCAAAGCTAGAGTTTGTATATGTAGAAGTTTTGACATGCTATTTTGGAGAGCACCGGCAACAACAGATCCCGAACCTTGAACGCTACATTGAGGAACATCCTGAATTATTCGTTCAAGCTATAGTTTGGGCCTATAAGCGCAATACCCCAGGCGAAGATCCCTCTGAGTTTCGGATTACAGAAGGTTATGATCATTTAGCAAGTTGCGGATATCGCCTCCTTGAAGCTATTAAATATATCCCTGGTCAAGACAAAGCAACTAAAGAGGAACAGCAGGAAAAGCTCTCCGAATGGGTTGCAACAGTAAGACGATCCTGTGCTGAACTCGACATAGCGCAAATCGCAGACATCTGGCTTGGAAAGCTGTTCTCCAACGCATCGGTTGGAAAGGATGGCGTATGGCCGAACGAAGCCGTTCGCGATGTAATGGAAGATCTGCAATCTGAGGATATCAGTCACGGAGCACATGTGGGTTTATACAACGCACGCGGAGTCTATCATCGCGAAGAAGGCGGTGCTCAAGAGCGGAAGCTTGCAGACAAATATCGCACCTGGGCCATAGCCTTGAAATTTACTCATCCCTTCGTGTCGTCATCATTACTGATGTCAATGGTCAATACGTATGAGCGTGAAGCTGAACAACACGATACTGAAGCTAGCCTCCTACGTCGCCTGAAGCATTGAGGAACACATGGTCGCAAAGTGCCCTTAGTGTTATTTTTCATAACTCACACTATTGATACACATGAAATCGATACATCAGTGAAATTCCACCTTACGAAAATGGAAGATGCATAAGCAAACTGCCAAGCAGTCATCAACAGAAATACGTTTTTCTGTTTAAATCATGCTGTTCATATTATTCTGAGCCCCACCTCCAAAGAAATACGCTCATTGAGTCGTCTCGGGCAAGCCTTTTCAAGAAACGCTCGGATAGAATCGGCAACGGAGCATCGGCGGATGTTTGTACCGATGCGGATCAGAAAGGACATACCATGTATCTGAAATCTCCTAGCCTTGAAGAGGGCTCTCGCATGCCCGCAAAGCATTCCCTGACCGGCGGCAATCTTTCGCCGGAGCTTACTTGGGGAGATTTTCCTGCTGAAACCAAAAGTTTCGCCGTCACCTGTTACGATCCTGACGCACCGACAGGCTCCGGTTGGTGGCACTGGGTCGCTCTGGACATCCCTGCAACGGTCACTTCACTTGAAGAAGGCGCCAAATTGGCAGCTCCCGTTCGTGAACTCGTGACGGACTACGGTACAAAGGGATTCGGCGGCGCCTGTCCCCCTGCCGGACACGGTATGCACCGCTACGTCTTTACGGTGTGGGCACTTCCGGTGGAAAAGCTCGAACTGGACGATACGGCAACGCCGGCTCATGCCGGATTTATGCTCAATGCCATGGCACTGGCAAGCGCCAAGATCACGGCAACCTACGTAACGCTCTGATATCGGTGATTTCACAGCATTGACAACAAACCAAACGCTGTGAAGGTCTTGCCTCCTTCACAGCGAACTCCATAACAAATCGAGCCAATACAAGCTCGTTTATCGGGGAGACAACAACAAATGAGCGCAGACTCCACTCAGATGAATCGCCCTGTCATGAATCCAAAGGAAAAACGCATGCAGACGATTCAGGCGATTCTCTACGTCGTAGCCATCGTTCTGGGTCTGATCAACGGCTTTTACGGCTCCGAGTTCTGGATTCAGTGCGGCGAATTCATTTCGACGATCTTTATCCGGCTTTTCCGCTTCATCGCCGTGCCGATCATCGCTGTTTCGATCATCGCAACGCTTTCTCAGATTTCGAGATCCACGGAATCCGGTCGAATATTTCGTCACTGCATTTTCTATACGCTGCTCACGACGATTTTGGCCGCTGCGCTTGCCGCCTGTCTTTTTGAGCTCTTCTCGCCGGCAAACGTCTCGCTGTCGGATACGACGCAAGCTTCAGCCGCTATTGCAGGAATCCAAGGCAAGAGCTATTTCGACTACATCACTTCTGTGGTGCCCGACAACGCCATCGCTCCCTTCCTGTCGGCCAATGTGCTTTCCGTGCTGCTCATTGCCGCAGCAGTTGGCATTGCCATTGCGAAATTGCCTCATGACAGTCGCGAACAACGCGTGCTGATGGCCTTCTTTTCCGGCCTTCAGTCCGTTCTTTTCACACTCGTGGGGTGGATCATCGTTGTTTTGCCTTTGGGCATTTTCGGTTTCTTCACCGTTTTGGCCAAGGAAATCAACGCCGGCGTTGCCGTGGGAGGTCTCGGTACATACTTTACCACCGTTCTGACCGCCAATTTCGTGCAGATGCTCATCGTATTGCCGGCGTTGCTGCTCTTGCGCGGCATCAATCCGCTGCGTGTCTTTAAGGGCATGCTTCCGGCTTTGACCGTGGCATTCTTCTCGAAATCGTCCGCTGGTACGCTGCCGGTAACCATGCGCTGCTCTGAAGTCAATCTTGGCGTCAAGGAAAGCGTTTCTCGCTTTGTTCTTCCCATGTGCACGACAATCAACATGAACGGCTGCGCGGCCTTCATCTTGATTACGGTCGTTTATCTGATGCAAAACGCCGGTGTCGACATCACCTGGACAACGCTGGCCGTATGGATCTTCATCGCAACGATTGCCGCGGTCGGCAATGCCGGCGTACCGATGGGATGCTTCTTTTTGTCGGCCAGTCTCTTGGCCAGCATGAATGTTCCCATTTTGCTGATGGGCGTCATTCTGCCGTTTTATGC
>DXSO01000054.1 GCA_019410445.1 Sutterella sp. | reverse complement strand
CAGTGAATTCTGCCGATCTCAAAATGTGCGCATAGGTGTATTGCTTGAGATCGATTGCGATGGACATCGTTCGGGACTTAAGCCTCAGGATCCCCTTCTCGTCACGGTGGCCAAGGCACTTACCGACGGGGCCGTCTTCAAGGGGGTGCTGACGCATGCCGGAGACAGTTATTTTGCTTGCAGTCGCGAGCAGCTTGAAAGCTGTGCAGACAACGAAGTTCGTCAAATTACCTTAGCTGCCGATATGCTCAAAGCAGCCGGTTATCCATGTGAGATTGTTTCGGTGGGATCCACTCCGACTTTTGCTGCGGTTAAAAATGCTTCCGGAGTGACGGAATACCGCAGTGGCGTGGGAGTTTTTCACGATTTGGTCATGGCGGGAATCAACGTATGCCAAGTCAAGGACATAGCGTTGTCGGTATTGGTAAGTGTGATCGGTCATCAGGCGGAAAAGGGGTGGATCATCACTGACGGCGGCTGGATGGCGATGAGTCGGGATCGAGGAACGGCTGTTCAGACCGTGGATTGGGGTTACGGTCTTGTCTGTGATGAAAAAGGCAAGCCTCTGGAAGGGTTGTGGATGAAGTCGGCCAATCAGGAACACGGCATTATTTGCAGGCGAGATGGTTCGGCGATCAATCCCGAGGATTATCCGATCGGAACCCGCCTGCGCATTCTGCCGAATCATGCTTGTCCGACGGCGGCCGCGTTTGATAAGTATTTTGTGGTAGACGAATGCAATAACGTACAGACGATATGGCCGAGAATTAACAACTGGTAAACGGTTGGGAGTAATCGTTTGCGTGATGAGTGACTTGTGGGGCGGTTAGTTTTTTCGATGTTTCCGCCCTTTTTATTTTTGATGCTTTGGGGAGAATGTTCATGTCTGGTTGCATGTTCCATCCGGTATCCGCTGTCGTCGACTGGAAAGACAAGACGAGTAACCTCATTCGGACGAGAGAGTTTTCTTATGTTCTGGATGAGCCGAAGTCCGATAAGGGAAACGATTTGGGACCGACGCCGGCTGAGGTACTGCTTTGGTCGGCCGCCGGGTGTGTGGCAATCAGTATCGAGCAAATAGCCATCCATCGCGGCATTTCGTTCAGTGCTTTGCGCACTGAAGCCTCGGCGGTCTT
Organism: Sutterella sp.; assembly: GCA_019410445.1. Lineage (GTDB taxonomy): Bacteria > Pseudomonadota > Gammaproteobacteria > Burkholderiales > Burkholderiaceae_F > Duodenibacillus. Next base: position 9,067 of record DXSO01000054.1, on the reverse strand, counting down.
TCGAAATAGAGAGGAAGGTATGCAAAACCTCCGGTTCAAGGTGTACGTTACCTCTGATAGCCCTCAGGAGGTTTTTGAGGCAATAGCAGAAAAAGTGCTTCGAGTTTCACCGATTCTCAATTCGCTCAAAACAAAATCAACGATTGAAATCATCATGAAATAAACTGAGTCGGCACCCCTAGTTTTCTGGTTTGATTATGCATAGGTCTGGCTGGTTTTCTTTTTCTTGTTGTGTGCTGTTGTCGATGGCTCTTTCGGCGTGCGGGCATGCTTTGGAGCCGCGGGATAAGGCTGCGAGAACCGTTGAGTCGCTTGTGACCGAACTTGAGACTCAATATGCTCCGGATAGACGTACGGCGGTTTGGGAGGCTGCCGTAGAGGTTATTGACGGGCAGATTGTCATTAAGGGCAAAACCGACAATGAAAAGGTGCCTCATGCTCTCGAGTCGGCGCTGGCGCAAAAAGGACTGAAGGCAGACGTTCAGATGTTGGTTTTGCCCGATGCCGTAGAAAATGCAGACAAAAATCCTTGGGCAGTGGTCAGCGTGCCGGTGGCTTCCATGACGGGCAGACCCGGCTTTGCAGTGCCGTTGACTACGCAGGCTCTGTTCGGAACGCCTCTGCGAGTGTTGGATTATCAACTGCCTTTTTGGCGTGTTCAAATGCCTGACGGATATATCGGTTGGGTTCATGGGCTGCAGATTGTTCGACTGTCTCAACAGGAACTATCTGAGTGGAACAAGTCGGAAAAGGTGATTGTCATTAAATCCATGGCTGCGGTTCGGGATGCAGCAGGTTCGGTGATCCTTACTTTGGGAGTCGGAAGTATTGTTCGTTTTGTGGGGATGAAGAATGGGGGTGTTTGTGTCGAATTGCCTGATGGCCGTTTAGGGTATGTTGCTCAATCCAGTGTTCGACTTTTGAATTCACAGTATGAGTCATGGATAAGAACTTCGAAAGAGGGACAGGAAGCTTTCAGAAAAAATATTATTAAGACGGCTAAGGATTTTCTGGGGACTTCTTATCTGTGGGGCGGAACGAGTGTGTCAGGGTTGGATTGTTCGGGATTCGTTTCGTTGGTCTGGCGCCTGAACGGTGTGATTCTTAGTCGTGATGCCGATCAGCAGCTTGCGCAGGCGCGCAAAATGGATTTTGAGGATGTTGAGGAAATTCCTGCAGGTTTGTTGCTAGGCTTCGGCAAAAAAGGTGAGAATGGACGCCATAAGATTGAACACATCGGCATTTCCCTTGGGGGTGGTGATTTCATTCATTCTCTGGGTTCCGTCCGAATCGAATCGCTTTCTCGAAAGTCCTCTTCCTACAGCGCGTATGAGGCGGGGCGATTTCTAGGCGCTTATGAGCTTGATGCCCAGCAAAATGAAGTACCGTGCGCAACGACGTTTGAGGATAACGGTTTTTATCAAAGTCCTCCAAGAAGACTGCGTCCATGCCGACTTCATTTCTAACTTGGTTGCTTTCATTGATCCGACACTTGTATGAAAAGAAAAATATTGACGCATTGCCGGCAGAAGCTGCATGTTCTTATGAAGCTTTGCACATGAGTCAAGGTAGTTTGTCTATCTTGACAAAATCAATACAAAATCGGACACTTAACGCTCGTGAATTTGCGCGGGACTGCTGATTTCTCGCTTCATAACGACTATGTGTCCGTCCAACACAAATCCTATTTCGTTTGCTGTATCAACTCGATATTGCCGATCTTGTCTCATGCGATGATTTGATCGGCAAATAGATCTCGTCTCCCTCGGTCTGCTCGTCTTTGCACATTCGATCTTGTTTGCATGTGTTTTGTTGCAGTTTTTCACCATAGTTGTTGAGTCTTTTTCAAGAGCCGAGTACTTGGTGCGGAGCAGCTTAGGGGCATTGGTCTGGAACGGACGCAAAAATTTATAAAAGCACGACAATATGCTTGAACTCAAACATATAACGAAAACTTTTGAAACCGATGCCGGCACCGTCAAGGCCGTTGATGATGTTTCGCTGACGATTCAGGCCGGAGAAATTTTCGGCATCATCGGCTTTTCGGGGGCGGGTAAATCAACCTTGGTGCGATGCATCAATCTGTTGGAACGTCCGACCTCGGGCGAAGTTGTGGTTGACGGCACGGATCTTATGAAGTTGTCAGATGCGGATTTGCGTGGGGTACGGCGCCGCATCGGTATGATCTTTCAGCATTTCAATTTGATGCCGAGCCGCACGGTGTTTGACAACATCTCACTTGCGCTTCGGCATTCTGAACTGGACAAACAGGCCAAGGCTCGGAAGATTGAAGAATTGCTGCAACTTGTTGGACTTGCCGATAAGATGCACGCGTACCCTGCTCAATTATCGGGGGGTCAAAAGCAGCGTGTCGCTATTGCACGAGCACTGGCCAATGATCCCAAGGTGCTTTTGTGCGACGAAGCTACAAGTGCGCTTGATCCTCAGACCACACACTCGATTCTCAAGCTTTTGAAGAAAGTCAATCAAAAGCTCAAGCTGACCATTGTGGTGATTACGCATCAAATGTCAGTCATCAAGGAAATCTGTGATCGAGTGGCTGTTATGAAAAAAGGCCGCATTGTTGAAGAGGGAGCTATTACGGAAATCTTTGCTCATCCCAAAGCGGATCTGACTAAGGATTTCATTAATACGGCCAATAACGTCAAGAAATTTCTTGAGCTCGTGCAAAGCGGGCAGCTTGACACAGAGATGTCCGGTGGTGGAAAGATTTTGTTGCTGACTTATACCGGAGGATCCGCCGGAGAACCGCTGATTGTCACGCTTTACGAGCGGTTCAATGTCCGTGCCAATATTGTTTTCGGCAATATCGACTTTATTCAGGGATCGGCATTGGGAAAACTGGGCGTTGTTCTGACCGGAGAACCTGCATTGGTGCAAGCTGCTCAGCAGTACCTCAGTGAAAACGGTGTTTACGTAGAGGAGCTCAAGAATGGACTTCATTAATGCATTGATGCCCAATTTGGATCGCTTGAGCGGGGAACTGCTCGAGTGTATTGGACAAACATTTACGATGCTTGCCGTTTCGGGGTCTATTGCGTGGGTATTAGGCGTTGCCGTCGGAGTTCTGCTGACGGTTTGTCGCCCTAACGGAATTCTCGAAAACAAAATTCTGTTTACGATTTTTGATCGCGGAATCGACATTATTCGTTCGATACCGTTCATTATTTTGATCGTGCTTCTGATTCCGGTGAGCCGCTTTTTAGTAGGAACCGGTTCCGGAGTAACGGGTTCTTTTGTGGCATTGGTTGCGGGAACGGTTCCTTTCTTTGCACGTCAGATTGAAAGCGTATTGGCTGATATCGACCACGGTTTGATCGAAGCAAGCCAAGCGATGGGCTTTTCTCCGCGAGAAATTATTTTCAGCGTGTATTTGCGGGAAAGTATTCCGGGAATCACCCGTGTGACGATGATCACCTTCGTAAGTCTTGTGGGTATCACTGCCATTGCAGGAGCAATTGGTGCCGGCGGTTTGGGTGACTTTGCGATTCGCTACGGCTATCAGATGGGCTATCGTGACATGATTTGGCTTACCGTAGTCATCATTCTGCTCATCATCAGCGTATTCCAATTTTTCGGCAATATCATCATTAAAAAATCCACACACTGAAAATTAGGGAGGGAAAGAACAATGAAAGGTTTTCAATTGCACCTGACAAAAACGGTCACTGCATTGGCGGTTAGCGCTTTGGCTGCTGTCGCTGTCACCGGTTGTGGCGACGATGGCAAAAAAGCAGAGGACGGAGTGACGATTGTCAAAATTGGTGTTGTGGGTGATTACAACGCTCAATGGGACACAGTCAATGAACTGCTCAAGAAAGACAAGATTCAAGTCAAACTTGTCAAGTTTTCCGACTATGCTACGCCCAATCGCGCGCTTGCCGACGGTGAAATTGACCTAAATGCCTTCCAGCACAAGGCTTATCTGAAAAACGATATTGCCCGAAACGGCTACAAAATTGAACCGATCGGCGATACTCTGATTACGCCGTTGCGAGTTTTTAATAATAAAAACAAGCTCAAGTCCATGCAGGACGTCAAAGATGGCGATATTTTTGCGATTCCGAGCGATCTGACCAACGGTGGTCGAGCGCTCAAAGTGCTTGAGTCAGCCGGTCTTATTGTTTGTGATCCGGCAAAGGGATATGTTCCCACGAAAACAGACATTATCAAGTACAACGTCAAAATCGAAATCAGAGAAGCCGAATCCGGAGTGCTCTTCAATATTCTTCCGGACGTTTCTGCAGCTCTGATCAACGGCGGCAATGCTTATACGGCCGGTCTTGATTCTCAAAAAGATTCGATTTACGCAGAAAACATTGATCCGAAAACCAACCCGAATGTGGGCGATCTTTTCAACATTATCGCCGCGCGCAGTCAGGATAAAGACAACCCTGTGTATAAAAAAGTCGTAGAGGCTTATCACACGCCTGAAACAGCCAAGACTCTGATGACGGTGTACAAGGGGGCATTTACTCCGGTGTGGGCTGGTTCGGAGAACTATAAATATTGAGATTTTGAGGCTTAGAGGGGGCGTTTGCGGCCTTAAGGCGGCAAACGACCTGTCTGGCGGGATGAATTTCGAGGTTGAGAAATGAGTATCGATGCTTGCGTTTTGCAGCAAAGTGACTACATCGTCGAGATGCGTCGTTACTTTCATGCACATCCGGAAATCAGCTTGAAGGAGTTCAAGACAGCAGCTCGTATTGAAGAGGAACTCGACAAATGCGGGATTGAACACACCCGCGTCGGGGAAACCGGAATCTATGCGCGCATTATCGGTAAAAAGCCTTCAGAAAAACCGACGAGAAAAGTTGCCCTTCGCGCGGATATGGATGCGCTCGGACTTGATGATCTGAAAAACTGCGAATACGCATCTCAAAATCAGGGCTTTTGTCATGCATGCGGGCATGACGGACATACGGCAACGCTTTTGGCTGCGGCTCGTATCCTGAAGTCGATGGAAAATGATTTTTCCGGTGAAGTCCGTTTGTTTTTTCAACAGGCTGAGGAAATTGGGCAGGGTGCTCGTCAGTTTGTCGCAGCAGGATTGTTGGAAGGGGTTGATCGTATTTACGGGCAGCACGTGACCAACTCACTGAATGTTGGACAAGTCGGCATTGTCGGCGGCCCGTTAAATGCAAGCTGTGATTTTTTCCGAGTTGAGATCAAAGGAAAAAGTGCTCACGTATCAATGCCGCACAAAGGCGTTGATGCTCTGTACGTTGCTTCTCAGATTGTTGTAGCGCTTCAAGGTATTGTGGCTCGTAATACCGACCCCATGGAAGCTGCGGTGGTTGGTATTGGGAAGGCATGGGCTGGATCGCAATACAATATTGTTGCTGAGGATGCGGTCTTGGAAGGCACGGTACGCACATTTAATCCGGCCGTGCGCGAGTTCACCAATAAGAGACTGACAGACATTGTTGAAAGCACTGCCCGCATGTATGGTGCGCAGACTTGCGTCACCATCAAAAACTACTCCAATCCGCTGATCAATGATCAGAAGGCTGCCCATGAAGTCAAGTGCGTGGCCGAAGAGATCGTTGGAGCGGCAAATATCGTTGCTGATTATCCAAAGTCAATGATGGCTGAGGATTTTGCCGACTATTTGCCGCATTGCTGCGGAGCTTTTGCTTATTTCGGCACGCACAGCGATAAGCCCGGAACTGACCGCCCCAATCACAACGGACATTTTGATATTGACGAGCAAGGACTATTGGTGGCATGCAGCTTGTACGTGCGTTATGCTCTGTATGTTCTCAACGAGCTCAAGTAAGTAGTTGACTCGATTTGCACAATCAAAAAAGGCCGCAGAGAAAGCTCTTCTGCGGCCTTTGCGTTACAAAGCAGAAAATTACTGCTTCTGGTGGCACATCGTGCAGTTGTTGTGCATGGCGTCAGCCTTCTTTTCGCCCTTGACCCAGTGATCAGCAGGCATTGCCATCGGCTGACCAGCAACCTTAGCGGCGCCGATCTTGGACTGATCGCCGTGGCACATGATGCAGGGATTGGAAGAATCCGTGATCTTGTATGCATCGATCGGATGCGGGATCTTCGAGGGCATGCCTCCGACAGCGTAGGCACTTGCGGAAATAGCCATGGCAGCAGCAGCCAGGGCGCAGGAAATGCTGAACTTGCGCATATGATTCTCCTAGTTATTGGGGTTTTCGAGCATATGAATAATAACGAACCTTCAGCTCAGTGTGAAGGTGCTAGGGGAGAAATTTAATAAAACCGTAAGCTTTGGCAATACCTCGCTCGCATTAGTGCAAAAGAGGGGGCATATGGTCTTTTTTCATTATCGTTGTTGATGAATGTATTTTTGGAAATTTTCCACACAGCTGCTCTTGGGTCACTAAAATGGCACCTTCCCGGGAGATAACGATAATGACTATCACACTCAATGAACTTTCGGTCGGTCAAAGTGCCACAGTCGAATGTGTTGGCGGCAGTGGTGCTCTGCGACAGCATTTTCTTGATATGGGGCTGATTCCCCAGGCAACCGTCACACTGGTCAAACGCGCGCCGATGGGGGATCCCATTGAGGTGCGCATTCGCAGTTATGAGTTGACGTTGCGAGTTGCCGAAGCCTGTGAAATCACAGTCAAGGATGTTCGCGAGGGAGCCCCGGTCAAGAAAGCTCATGCCAAGTCAATTGAAATTGACCACCCGGGGTATTCGGAATCAAGCAAAAGACGCTCGGTGAGCAAACAAGGGCCGGTGCTTACAACCGGGACAATTCGCATTGCTCTTGCCGGCAACCAGAATTGCGGTAAGACAACGCTTTTTAATAAGCTCACGGGGTCGAATCAGCATGTCGGCAATTTCCCTGGGGTAACAGTCGATCGGAAGGATGGTCGTCTGGTTGGGCATAGCGAAGCGTTTGTAACTGATTTGCCGGGAATTTATTCGCTATCTCCCTACACCAATGAGGAAATCGTCACCCGAGAGTTCATATTGCGTGAGGATCCCAACGTCATCATCAATATCGTTGATGCGACCAATATCGAACGCAATATGTATCTGACGCTTCAGTTGATGGAGCTCGGTCGTCCGATGGTTTTGGCACTCAATATGATGGACGAAGTGTCAGCCAACGGAGGAGCTATTCGCGTCAACGAGATGGAGGCACTTTTGGGGATTCCCGTCGTGCCGATTTCTGCGAGTCGCGGAGAAGGTATCCAGGAGCTTATTGAGCATGCTTTGCATGCGGCGCGTTTTGTGGAGACACCCGCGGTACATGATTTCTGTGCCAACGATGACCATGGCGGAGCAGTTCATCGCTGTCTGCACAGCTTGATGTATCTGATCGAGGATCATGCTCAGAATGCCGGAATTCCTGTTCGGTTTGCGGCAAGCAAGATCGCAGAAGGCGATCGGCTGATCATGGAGCAGCTTGAACTTGAAGTCAATGAAAAGCGCACGATAGAACACATTCTCAAGCAGCTTGAGGCCGAACGCGGCCTTGATCGAGCAAGTGCAATTGCCGACATGCGTTTTTCTTTTATTGATGAGGTATGCGCCCAAACGGTAGTAAAGCCCAGCGAAAGCAAAGAGCACATCCGCAGCCAGAAGATTGACCGGATTCTCACGGGAAAGTACACGGCGATTCCTGCTTTCATAGCAATCATGAGCATGGTTTTCTGGCTGACGTTCAATGTGATCGGTGCGTGGCTTTCTGATGGACTCGATCAATTGATTGGTATGGCTACTGAGTATGCTGACGCGGCGCTGACGGAGCTTCATGTCAATGAATCAATACAGTCGCTCATCATTGACGGAGTCTTTAACGGAGTCGGCAGTGTCGTGAGTTTCGTGCCCACGATCGTCGTGCTTTTTTTCTTTTTGTCTTTTTTAGAAGACAGCGGCTACATGGCTCGCGTTGCCTTTTTCATGGACATGTTCCTGAGACGAATTGGCTTGTCGGGCCGCAGCATCGTGCCGATGCTGATCGGGTTTGGCTGTACAGTGCCGGCAGTGATGGCCAGTCGCACGCTCCCTTCAGAGCGAGACCGCAAGATGACGATTCTTCTGACACCGTTCATGAGTTGCTCTGCAAAGCTGCCGATTTATGCTTTTTTCGTTGCCGCCTTTTTCCCTGGAGAAGGGGCTCTGGTCATGATTGGGCTTTACTTGCTGGGCATTGTCGTTGCGATTGTCTTAGGAATCTGCATGCGGCATACCCTGTTTAAAGGAGAAGCCGTTCCTTTTGTGATGGAGCTTCCAAACTATCGTATGCCTGATGCACGAAATGTCGCCTTGTTGCTTTGGGAAAAAGCCAAGGATTTTTTGCAGCGTGCTTTTACTGTGATTTTCGTGGCAACAATCGTCATTTGGTTTTTGCAGTCTTTTGATTTCCGAATCAATCCGGTTAATGATCCTCAGCTTTCGATGCTTGCTGTAATTTCCGGTTGGATTGCTCCGTTGTTTTCTCCTTTAGGTTTTGGAGACTGGCGTATTTGCACTGCGTTGATTGGCGGGTTCATGGCAAAGGAAAGCGTGGTAAGCAGCCTTTCCGTGATGTTTGGCACCACAGAAGCGCTTACTGCTGCTTTGAGCGGTTTGACGGCGGTCAGTCTTTTGGTGTTTTGTCTGCTGTATACCCCGTGTGTGGCGGCAATTTCTACGATCAAGCGCGAGCTCGGAGGATTGTGGGCCATTGGAGTTGCGTTTTTTCAATGTGTCGTGGCATGGGTGCTGGCATTTGTTGTTCGCATGATCGGACTTGCTTTGGGTTTCGTGTGATGCGACAGGAGGTGAAGAATGAATGCTGTAAGCTGGGGACTGCTTGTATTGATTATTGGAGCTGCCGTCTGGATTGTTTGGCGTAGGATCAAAGGCGGCTGTTCGGGCTGTTGCGGCGGTGGTTGTTCGGGAGGATGCAGCCACTGCGGCGGGTCTTGCGAATGTTCCGGCAAAGAAGGGAAAAGCCGTCGAGGATCATAAATGATGCGCAGATGATGACAAAGGAAAAGCCGCCGGGAATGACTGAACTGTCCCCACTTTGTGAGACAGGTTTTAACTAAGCGCGGATCAAACCTAA
>DXSO01000053.1:1100-10241 GCA_019410445.1 Sutterella sp. | reverse complement strand
GTCACGAGAAAGCGCCGTCAGACGCGATTCAGCTGCGGCAAGATCGATCTTTTCTGCATCCCAGAAAAGAGAGCCTTCAGCATCTACTTGCAGCAGTGTCGGTTCTGGGCCGGACTGCGAGGGAGTCGTGGACGTTTGTGACTTGGGCAAAGACACTTCGATTTCCCCCTTGGCGATGAAGGTTGCAATGGATAAGACCATCGCAAGCAGTACAAGCATGATGTCGATGAAGGGGACAAGGTTAAGCGGCTCTTTCTTGGGCAGACTCATCATTGACTGTTCCCCTTATTGCCAGCGAGCAAGCAGAACCGAGATTTTGCGCTGCAGGCCGTTGTAAGAAATGAGCGTCGGAATGGCAACCGCAAGTCCCAGAGCCGTGGCCTTGAGTGCCAGAGACAGGCCGGTCATGATGTCGCCTGCGTTAATTGAGCCCGACGAGCCCATATCGTAGAACGTGATCATGATTCCGATTACGGTGCCGAGAAGACCCACATAGGGAGCGTTGGAATAGATGATGTAAAGCGGTGTGAGGTTGCGGGTGACCGCTTCTTCATAATCGGCTTTTTCCGTGAAATCGCTCGGCTTGACGCGAGCAAGAAACATCATGCGCTCGATGGTCAGCCACAGTGCGACAAAACCCATGAAGCCCAGAATGAAAAAGACGATGTAGTCGATGCTTTCTTTGAGGAATTCCACTGCTAAATATCCGTATTGTGATGAGTGTTACGAAGGCAGATTGTGCGGGGACTGATGTCCCCGCCAGGTTTCAGGAGGCTTTAAAAGTCGTAGTTGTAGGAGAGCCAGTAGTTGCGTCCTGTTTGGTAGTCGCGGAATAGGTTTGTATAAGAAACGCTTCCGCCTTTGCCGACCGTTTCTCCCCAGTCAACGAACTCTTTGTCAAACACGTTGTTGATGTTGAAGGCAATGCGGTGATGTTTCTGGAAGCGATATCCCAAGCCGATATCAACCGTAGTCCAGTTGTTGAATTCAGGATACGTTGTGTCGGGAAGCCCGGTTTTGCTTGCAATGTTCGGAGTGTCGAGTTTGGCACGCATCCGTACGAAAGCGTTGAAATTGTTCTTCTCGTAATCCGCACGAGCCGTGATGCTGTGTCTGGGCAGCGAGCTCACGGGTTTGTTGTAGTTCTGTGCGCTTTCGGTTTTGACTTTACTGTCGGTGTACGTGTAGCCCGCTGAGAAGCTCACGCCGTAGATCGGATGAGTCCGGATTGAGACTTCCACACCTTTGGCATCCACGCGGCCTAGGTTAATGAGCTGCTCAGATGTTTTGTAAGTGGGATTAGTGCTGTCCTCATAGGCGGCTTCATAATCGATTTTATTTTTGAAGCGCGTATAAAAACCCGTTACGGTAACCGCTGCAAACTCATAAAGGCGAATGTCGGTGGAAAGCTCGTAGTTCCAGCTTTCTTCGGGCTGCAGATCCGGGTTGCCGTAACGAGGGTAATAAACGCGGTCTCCATTTAAGCTTCCGCCGCCGTTGACTTCATACACGCCGTCGGTAAGTTCCTTTACCGCAGGAGTTTTGTAGCCGTTGGCTACACCGCCCTTGAAGCTGATCACTTCCGATGGCTTCCAAACGAGATAAGCGCGCGGGGCAATGTGCGTGCCGAAGATGTCGCTCCAGGTGGCACGTGCTCCCACGGTTGTCGACCATTCGTCCGTCATGAAATATTCGCCTTCTAAGAAAGCGGAAATTTGTGTGTGATCGAGTGTTTTTCCTGCAATGGTGGACTTGACTGGGTCTTTGCTCGTGTTCAATTTGCCGTCGCTGGCCGACGAATCATCGCGAAAGGTGTCGTACATGACTTCGAGACCCGTAGACAGCATCATGCTGCCCCAGTCCTTGAAGTCGAGCGGAGACACGAGTTTGGTTGAAAAAATGTAGCTTGCCGTGGAGAGTTCGTCCGTTGTGTTCGTATTTTCCAGGCCGTTGTATTGGAAGTAGGTATCCGTGTCTCCGAAGCTGTAGTGGCCTTGATGCGCGAGGATGAAATTATGTTTCGTGGCCCACCAAAGAGATTTGGTGCCGTCGCTCGTCGTGCTCATGGAGCCGCCTTGGAAGCGGTGATAGTCGGCATCAAAGTAAACCGTATTGGCTTGATCAAGGGTCCAAGTAAGGCGTCCCCCCAAATTCCCGGTGAAGCCTTCCGAGGGGGAGTGACTTGCATAGTTTCCGGCCGGATCGCGCACGTTGTCGGCACTGCGACCGAAATAGCGGCCGCGCAGGGTGAGAGAGAGCGTGTTGTCAACGAGCGGAATGCCCAAGTACACGTTCGTGCCCCAACTGTTGCCATAGCGGCTGTCTTCTTGAAGCGTCCCTTCCATGCCGATGCTGCCGGTAAGGCGATCCGGATGTTTTTTGGTGATGATGTTCACCACACCGCCGATGGCGTCTGATCCGTAGACGGTTGAGGCAGGACCTCGCAGTACTTCGATGCGTTCGATAGCGCCTGTTGGAGGCAGAAAACTGCCTGTTGGGTCAAAACCGTTTTTGGTAAATCCGCTGTCGACGTTCTGACGTTTGCCGTCGATCATGATCAGTGTGTACTTCGATTCGAAGCCGCGAAGGCGAATCGTATGGCCGCCCATTTTTGTCTGTTCGATATCCACACCGGGTACATCCTGGATAGCCTCGCCAATATCGGTCGAGGGCTGACGTTCAAGTTCGGATTGCGTCACGATCGAAATGCTTGCCGGCGCTTCGCGGGTGTCTTGTTCGTAGCCAGAAGCCGAAACAACGGATTCATCAAGTGTTTGGTATGACTCGTCACTTGCCGTTGTTGAGGTTGAAAGAGTAGCTAACAGAGCGAGCGCAAGAGGTTTCAGGTGGTACTTGTTGCTCATCGGAACAATCTCATGAATTGGTTTGCTTGTTTGTTTCCGGCCATCAGAGAATGGATGGGCGGAAGAGATGGCTGCGATTCTAAATGAGAATCATTCGCAGATAAAGACTTATTCATCAGCCTTTTTGCTACAAAGATTGTAAGGAAAAGTAACTGTAATTGCGTATGAGAATCATTCGCAATTACAGTCTGCCCGTCCGAATCACAAGCAAATTCAATTTGCAGGGCAATTCTTCGATGACAAAGAGCACGATTCTCCTTTTGATAATGATGTTGGCGCTCTCAGCCATCTCGCTTCTTACGGGCGCGGCGGATGTTGGACTGCGCGAGATTGCGGCACTGGATGAAGAGGCTATGGATACGCTTCTGATTTCTCGTCTGCCTCGTCTTTTGGCCATATTGTGCACAGGTGCCGGAATGGCAATTGCGGGACTCCTGATGCAGCAGCTCTGTGCAAATAAGTTCGTTTCACCAACGACAGGTGCAACGATCTCTTCTGCTCAGTTGGGCATTCTCGTGGCGCTTTTGTTTTTTCCCGATTCCACACTTTGGGAGCGTGCATTTTGCGCTTTTGCGGCTGCGCTGATTGGAACATGGATTTTTGTTTGGTTCGTTATGCGTATGCCGATGAAAGACGTTGTGATGGTACCGCTTGTCGGCATCATGTTCGGTAATGTCATCGGAGGGGTGACGAATTTTCTAGCCTTTAAGTTCGATATGACGCAGGCATTGTCAACTTGGCTTGTGGGACATTTTTCGTTGGTGCTTAAAGGCAATTACGAGTTGGTTTATCTCGTGATGCCGCTTATCGTCATCGCCTTCGTTTATGCCAAACATTTCAATATTGTCGGAATGGGAAAAGATTTTTCGAAGAATCTGGGTGTTCCCTACGGCGTGGTGCTTTTATGCGGTCTATCGATCGCCGCGATGATGACTGCTTCCGTTGTGACGGTGGTCGGAGCGATTTCCTACATTGGGTTGATCGTTCCCAATGTCGTCTCTCTCTTCAAGGGGGATGATTTACGAGCGACTCTGGCCGATACGGCTCTATTGGGGGCCGTGTTTGTGCTGGCTTGTGATTTGGTCGGTCGAACCATCATTGCTCCTTATGAACTTCCGATCGAATTGATCGTGGGATCAGTGGGCAGTTTGCTGTTTATCGCTCTTATTTTCTATCGGCTCCGATTTGGCCGCCGTGCGATGACAAAGGATGCGCTGCTTCAGCTCTTTGGTTTGACGCGCGCGCAGAACCCTGCATTTTGCAGCAGCTGCGGGGGTGCAAGATGAAACGGCGTATGAACGGAGTTCTTGCGCTGACAGGCCGCAACCGTCTGGTTTTTATTGGGCTTGCAGCCATGACGGCGTTGTCGCTGGGGTTGTATCAATTTGCGTTCGTTAATCCCAAGTTCTACGCCTTTGCGATGGAATTGCGAGCTCCGCGACTTCTTGCCATGGTGACGGCAGGTGCGGCGATTTCGGCGGCATCAATTGTCTTTCAAACGATCATCCGGAACCGGATCGTAACTCCATGCCTTTTGGGGATGAATTCACTCTACGTTCTCATTCATACGATGGTGGCGTTTTTTCTGGGAGCAACAAGTGTGTTGGCTGTTGATCCCGTGCTTTCGTTTGGGCTGGACATTGTGGTAATGGGGACGGTTGCAGCTTTCATCTACAACACGATTTTTGCGCGTACCGGAGGCAATGTTCTTTACGTTTTGCTGATCGGTACCGTGCTCTCGACCTTTTTTTCCAGTGTTCAGAGCTCTCTTACGCGTCTAATGGATCCCAATGAATACGATGCGTTGCTCAATTCACTCGTTGCATCTTTTTCAAACGTGAATATAGCGGTGTTGCTGCCGGCCATCGCAATGTTGCTTGGCATTGGTTGGATGCTGCGGCGAGAGCTGGCACTTCTTGATGTTGTGGCTCTTGGTCGTGAGACTGCGATCAATCTGGGAGTGGATTATGAACGTGTCGTACGCCGCCTAATGGTGGGCGTGGCATTGTCAATTGCCGCAGCCACAGCACTTGTCGGGCCATTGTCTTTTTTAGGGCTTATCACGGCAAATCTTGCGCGAGAAATGCTTTCCACGCACCGACATAAGTATTTGATAACTGCAAGCAGTTTAGTGGGTGTTGTGATTTTGGTTGCCGGTCAATTCCTGGTCGAGCATGTGATGACTTACAGCGTTCCGGTGAGCGTTTTTGTGACAATCGGCGGCGGCGTTTATTTCTTGGGTTTGGTGTTGCGCGAAATTCGCGGCGGCCGTTGATTTGATTTTTTTCTGATGGATGTGACTCACTATGTTTGAGATTCAGAATCTTGAAAAGCATTACGACGACAAGGCTGTCGTCGACAATGTATCGATCAAGCTGCCGCGCGGGAAGGTGATTGCCATGATTGGGCCTAATGGAGCAGGCAAATCAACGGTTCTTGGAATGGCATCGCGTTTGGTGCCGAGCTCAAACGGCCGCATTCTTTTCGAAGGACGAGCGCTGCATGAATGGGATAACAGAGAGTTGGCCAAACGGTTGGCAATTCTTACGCAGGCAAACAACGTACAGATGAAACTGACGGTGCGTGAGCTTGTTGCTTTCGGACGTTTTCCGCATGCCGGTTCGAATTTGAGCGCCGAGGACTGGGCGATCGTGGATCGTGCCATTGACTACATGTCTTTGAATGAGTTTGCCGAACGTTTCATCGACGAGATGTCCGGAGGCCAGCGTCAGCGAGCTTTTATTGCAATGGTATTGGCTCAGGATACGGATTGCGTAATGCTCGATGAACCGACGAACAATTTGGATATTTATCACGCCACTCAAATGATGAAACTCGTTCGTCGACTCTGCGATGAACTTGGAAAGACCGTCATTCTCGTTTTACATGAAATCAATTTGGCAGCTTTCTACTGTGATCTCATCTGTGCCTTTAAGGATGGAAAGGTGGCTGCTTACGGTTCTGTCGACGAAGTGATGACCCCGGAGAACCTTGAGAATATCTACGGCGTTCCTTTCGAAATTCACAATATCGCCGGCAGACCGCTTGCGATTTATCACTGACGAAAATTTTTTTTGATCACTCTTTGGAGTTATTTTCATGACGACGTTTACTCGCGTTTTTGCATCCGTGGCGATCGCCGCCGCCATGACTTTTACCTCTTTTACAGCTAGCTCGGCTACGCTCGACAGTCTGAATGCGGTAGGAAAAGCCGTCAAAGTAGAAGTGCCTGACAATCCCAAGCGTATTGCGGTCATTGATGTTGCCGTATTGGATATGCTTGACTATTGGCAGCTTACGGATCGTATCGTGGCGATGCCCAAAACAACTCGGGTGCCGTTTTTGGCCGAGCACTTTGACAATCCAAAGATTGCCAATATCGGAACTCTAAAAGAAGTTGATCTGGAAGCACTGATGGCGGCTGAACCTGACGTTATTTTCATCAGCGGCCGATTGGCGAAAAAGTATGATCAGCTCTCCAGAATTGCTCCGACTGTCTATATGACGACGGATCGAAATTTAGGCAGTCTTGAAAGCTTTAAGAAAAATCTTGCCAACGTGGCTCAGCTTTTTGGCAAGGAAGAATCGGCCAAAGCGACGGCAGAGTTTTTTGAGAAGCGAGCTGAGGACATTCGGCAAAAGGCGGGAGGGCAGACAGCTCTTGTCGGTTTGGTGACATCCGCACACGTGAACCTTTTGGGGGATAAGGCACGGGCCTCTCTCATAGGCCGTGAGTTTGGATTTAAAAATATGGCATCGGTCGCAAATGCCAACCACGGAAACGAGTCATCGTTCGAGCTTCTTGTAAAGACCAACCCGGCATTCTTCTTTGTGCTGGATCGTGACTCAGCCATTGCTCGTCCGGGAGCAAAGCTCGCAAAAGACATCCTCAACAATGAGATGGTGGATCGCATGGATGCCAAGAAGAGCAACCGCATTGTTTACCTTACGCCATCGGCTTGGTATCTAGCCGAGGGAGGTGTCAAGTCGATGGATATCATGATGCGAGATGTGGAGCGCGTACTCAATATCGAAGTACCCCAGATGCAGCGTCGTTAAAACGAAGATACTGATTGTCTTTGCATGGCATGAAAAAAGGGAGGCGGTAACACTGCCTCTCTTTTTTATTTATCGATGTCCGCATGCATTCTGGGCGCAGTTTGGAATGACGAGTTTTCGTGCATTTGGTTCTATGGTGGAATAATCTCGGATTTCCTGAAACAAAAGACAAAAGCAAAGCGCATAGATATGTCGGTTTCGTTTCATAGATCTCTAGTCAAAGCCGATGGTGATTTTCCTCGTCGAGGTTTAACTTTTGCAGCTGCCACGGCTTGTTTGATCTGCACTTTCGTGGCCTCATCGATTGCGATTCCCATGATGGCTGTTTGGCGTTCGGATTTGGCCTTAACAGAGTCAGAAACGGCGATGACGGTCGTCAGTTATTTTGCAGGCTGCGTTTTGACACTTTTTTTCTTTGCCCGACTGTCGAATTTTTTCGGACGTAAGCCGATAGTTCTTGCTGCTCTCATGCTCGGGATGGCATCAAGCCTGATTTATGCCAATGCAAACGGGGTTTCTGAACTTAATATCGGACGATTTCTGCAAGGTTTTTCTTGTGGATTTGCCTCAAGTGCCGCCATGTCGTGGGTAGTGGACTCCGCACCTTTGAATCGTCCTTGGCTAGGGACGGCGTTGACGGCGGCCGGCCCAAATATTGGCCTGTCTCTCGGGACTCTAATTACGGGTTTTGTTTTGCAAAGTGAAGTGTTGTCACCAAGCGCGCTTTTTGATTGTGCTGCTGTGCTTTTGGCTTTGTGTGCATGTGCAGCAGTGATATCGACTGAAACAATGAGGTTCGGAACCGAGTCGCTTGGCAGTGTTTTTATACCGAAGGTTGCTTTGCCTGTACGGCTGCGTGGTCGATTTGTTGCGAGTGCGGTTGCTTTTATCGGAACTTGGGGAGTGGGTAGCTTTTTGCAGGGCTTCTCGGCTTATTTGTGTTCTGTTGTTTTTGGCGAAGTTAATGCGCTGCTTGCGGGTGTTCTGTATCTTGTGCTTATTGTGCCCAACGCACTACTGGGGGTGATTTCAGGGCGTTTTGAAGCTCGGCTGACTCTGAAATGGTCGATTGTGCTTTTTTCAACTGCTGCACTGGCGGCTTTCAGCACGTTGTTGCACCCATCTGTGTGGGTGTTGCTCGTGAGCGTAGCGCTGACCGGAATGGGAGGTGGAGCAGCTTGTTCAAGCGGATTGCGGTTTTTATTGGCGGGAACGACGATAAATGAGCGAGCCGGAGTGATTTCTGCATTGTATTTATCGGCATATGTGGGATCGGTTATGCCTAATTTGGTCATTGCCTGCACACCCGGAAAAATCACTGAGAGCATGATGATGTCTGGTTTTTATGTCTGGATTCTGGCAACGCTTATTGGAGTTATGGTTGCTTTACGACGGGTGAAGGTCGAGAAAACTTGACGAAATCTTCAATTTTTAGTGCCGTTTTTGAGATGTTTTTGCGAGTGGAAAAAAAGAAAAGTTTTTCATAGCGTTTTTGTGCGAAATTTCTTGTTGATCAAGAGGTTGACGTTAGTTGATGAAAGTCAAAAAATGCGGATTCGAGATATGCCTGAGAGATTGCATCGAAGCGTTTTCTGTAAAATTTCTCACTTTGCCTCTTGGCAAACGCAAGTTTTTCAGTAGAATTCCCCCTCGTTGAGCAGCAGAGGGCTGATTGATGCAGCTTTTAGAAAAAAGCTTGCAAAAGTTGAAAGACTCTGTATAATGCGAAACTCCTTCGAGCGATAGCTCTGAAGAGATAGAATTGATCCGAACGGAGTGGTAGTTCAGTTGGTTAGAATACCGGCCTGTCACGTCGGGGGTCGCGGGTTCGAGTCCCGTCCACTCCGCCAGCAACAAATGCCCTGTGGATTATGTCTGCGGGGTTTTTTGTTATCTGCACCATGAAACTTCTGAACTGGTCAATAGGTCTAGGCACCAGCGCTCAGAAAAATTCTTGTCACCATATTTTTCTCCATAGTGGTCATATCGGTTCTCTCTGTAGGACTTCCGAAGATCTTTAAGTCAATCCATAAGCTAAACAAAATGACGACAGACTGAATCCATTGATGTTTTGGATTGGCTCATTTTGTGACTTGTCTTCATAATGGTGACGCAAAACGTTGATTTTCAGACGTATGCCGATGCAAAGGTCCGATTTCTTGATTTGTGGAGCTGACAGCTGATTTGCATTTCACTGCAGATGCTGAGGTTGTGCAGG
>DXSO01000053.1:0-1090 GCA_019410445.1 Sutterella sp. | reverse complement strand
GGATTTCGAGGCAGTCCGGACGAATACGGGAATTTTCGGAGAGAGCCAGCTGGAGGCTATTTCATGGATAGTTTGTTTCGAAGCGTTGCAGAAGTTCATCGTCGGGCGCAGGACGACAATCGGTCAATTTCTCAAGATTGGTACGAGTGCTATGAACGGACAAAGCATTGCAATGCTGTTGCAGCTCTTTGCTCGAAAGATGTCTGGGAACATGGGAAAACCGAAGGGACTTTAACCGGTGTCCCGATATTGGTAAAGGATAATTTCAACGTACGAGGGATGCCGACAACGGCCGGGTCTCTGCATATGCCGAGCAATCCACAGCAATCGGATGCTCCGGCTGTGGCTCGTCTGCGTGCTCAGGGGGCAGTGGTAGTCGGTAAAAGTACGCTTTCGGAGCTTTCCGGCTTTGTTTCTACGCATTTGCCTCAAGGGTTTTCTGAGCGATACGGACAAACACTCAACAGTGTGTTTCCCGAAACAAGTCCTGGCGGATCCAGCTCGGGTTCCGCTTGTGCAGTGGCCTGCGGACTTGTACCGTTGGCTCTGGGAACAGAGACAAACGGCTCAATCATGATTCCTGCCACGAGGCACCATATCATTGGGTTTAAACCTACGCACGGACGGGTGTCCTGCAGAGGCGTTGTCCCCATCTCCAGACATTTTGATACTGTGGGAGTGCTGGCTAACACCTGTGAAGATGTTGAGACTTTTTTTGAAATATGCGCCGATAGGTGGGAACTTTCTAATGAAAGGAAGGTTTGCCGAATCGGAGTGGTCTGCGATGCAAATCAAGCCGAGTCCGAACAGTTGAGCGCATTGAAAAGGGCTGCACAAATCGAGTCCATTGAACTTGTTTTGGTAAAAATGCCGGTGCCTTACGAGCACTACAAAACGGTTTGTTCAATGGATATCCAAGAGGATATGACAGCCTGGCTTAGGGAATATGGCGACGGATCCGTTGAAGATTTTTCAGAGCTTGTGCAGGCGTATCGCAATCACAAACACCCTTATGGGATGGATCGTTTGGATTATGCGGATCATTTCGTCGGCAGCAGTGCGCAGGAAGCTTATTGTGAAGCATTAAGAG
>DXSO01000052.1 GCA_019410445.1 Sutterella sp. | reverse complement strand
CTACCTCCTGCGCTCGGGACTTGCACCCGTTAGATCATGCCCATGCTGGGCGCACCCCATAAAAAAGCCCGCTTGTTCAGCGGGCTTTTTCCTGTCTGCCCCCGGCATCTTCACCGAGCGCTTTGACAATTTTTACTTGTTGGTGGGCACCTTGCCGGTTACGCCCTTAACAAAATAATTCATCGTGGTCAGCATCTTGTCATCAGCTGCCTTGCCTTCAGGAATCTGAAGTTTGCCTTCATTGTCCACAATGGGACCGGTGAAAACATTGAATTCCTGCTTTTCCATCTTGGCATAAACGGCGTTGATATCATCCACAACTGCTTTCGGAGCATCCTTGGAAATATTGGACAAACGCACCATATGCAGTTCCGCACCGCCCCAGAGCGGTTCAACCTTCCAAGTGCCGTCCATCACAGCCTGAATACGCTTTGCGTAGTACTCATCCCAATGATGCGTCACGGCACCAATGAGCTGTGTGGGAGCCGCTTTGAGCATCGGCGAGTTGTAGCTGATCACCTTCACGCCCTTGGATTCAGCCGTGGAGGCCACTGCCTGAGAGTTGGTGTGGTGCGTAATGATGTCGCACCCCTGTCCGATCAGCGTATTGGTAGCATCAGCCTCTTTACCCGGGTCATACCAAGTATTGGTCCACACCACATCGACCTGCACGTTGGGATTGATTGTCTGAGCACCGAGTGTATAAGCATTGATACCCTGCAGCACTTCCGGAATCGGCACAGCAGCTACGTAGCCCAAATGACCATCTTTGCTCATTGAGGCAGCCAGTTTGCCGGCCAGATAGCGAGCCTGATAAAAACGAGCGTTGTAATAATTGAAGTTATCCGCCGTCTTATAACCCGTGGCATGTTCAAACTTCACATCCGGAAATTCTTTAGCAACCTTCAGTCCCGGGTTCATAAACTCAAAACTCGTGGCGAAGATGATCTTGTTGCCCTGACTGGCCAAGTCGCGAATGACACGTTCAGCATCGGCCATCGTCGTCACATTTTCCACAAACTGCGTCTTGATCTTGTCGCCAAACTGCTTCTGGATAAGCTGACGGGACTCGTCATGCTGCTTGGACCAACCCTCGTCAGCACTCGGACTCGGATAAATCCAAGCCGCTTTCAGGGGTGCAGACTGGCTCGCAGCGGGAGCCTCGGCTTTTTTCGAAGTCGATTGAGATGAATCATCACCGCAACCAGCCAATACCATACAGGATGCAGCGGCAAAAGCCAGGGCAATTTTTTGAAATGCCATTACGGATGCCTCTTTGAACAAAAACGAAAATGGGGGAAAGTCGCCAAGATTTTATCAGATGATCTCCCTAGAGCTCACAAGCCCATTTTCGGCGAATCACATTCCTCGCCAAAAGCGAATCCGTACATGCGCACACACCTCCCGGCAACTGTTTGAGTCACTCATTTCCGAGCTTTTTCCTCAACACTGTTCGCATTCAAACTTGCGCAAAACTCCCGTATTGCAGTTGTGACTCAATATTTAAGCAACCACAGCACTACAGCCCAATCACTTGCTTTTATCCGATGGCAATTCCACACCGAAAATAAAAAAGCACGCTGCCGGGACAAGCCCGTCAACGCGCTTTTTCACAGATCAATCTTCAAAGTTGATCAATCACTTGCCGCTGGGCACCTTGCCGACGACGCCCTTGACGAAATAGTTCATCGTATTGAGCATCTTGTCATCGGCAGCCTTGCCGGCAGCAATTTGCTCTTTACCTTCATTGTCAACAATCGGGCCGCTAAAGACGTTGAATTCGCCTTTTTCCATCTTGGCATAAACGGCGTTGATATCGTCCACCACCGCTTTAGGGGCTTTGTCTGTCACAGCCGACAAACGCACCATGTGCATTTCGGCACCACCCCAAACCGGTTGCACCTTCCACTTGCCGTCAAACAAAGCCTGAATGCGTTGGTCATAGTACTCGTCCCAGTGATGAGTCACAGCGCCAATCAACTGAGTTGGAGCCGTTTTTGTCATCGCGGAGTGATAACTGATTACCTTCACGCCCTTGGCCTCAGCAGTTGCCGGAACAGCGGTCGAATCAGTGTGGTGCGTCAGAACGTCACAGCCTTGACCAATCAGAGTGTTGGTTGCATCCACTTCCTTGCCGGGATCGTACCAAGTGTTGGTCCAAACCACAGAAACTTTGATATTGGGATTGACCGTCTGAGCGCCCAAAGCATAAGCATTGATTCCCTGAAGCACTTCAGGAATCGGCAAAGCGGCAACGTATCCTAAATTGCCCGTCTGACTCATGGCTGCGGCTAATTTACCTGCCAAATACCTCGCTTGATAGAAGCGAGCGTTGTAGTTGGAGTAATTCTCAGCAGTCTTGTAGCCCGTGCAATTTTCGAACTTCACATCCGGAAACTCACGTGCGACCTTCAATGCCGGATTCATGTATGTAAAACTCGTGGCAAAGATAATCTTGTTGCCTTGAGCGGCCAGATCACGAATGACGCGTTCGGCATCCACCGTGTTTGTGATGTTGTCGACAACCTGCGTCTGGATCTTATCGCCATATTTCTTTTCAATCAGTTCACGAGCCTCCTCGTGCTGCTTGGACCAGCCTTCATCGGCACGCGGACTCGGGTAGACCCAAGCGGCCTTCAAAGGACCGGTCGAGGTCGACGTAGTTTCAGCTGCCTTTTTTTCATCAGTGTTGGAGGAATCATCGCCGCAACCGGCCAAAACCAGACAAGAGGCGGCAGCCAGAGTAAAGGCAATTTTCTGCATAGGCATTTAAAAATCTCTTTCAGAGTAAAGGTCAGAGTTCGCAGTACCCGGCACAAGCATTCAGAAAAGAACACGGATGACGGATACGACTGCATAAATCGTACAGATAAATCCTACCGCGGTCAGTTTCTCGGATGGAAAGTTTTGCCCAAACTGGCCGGTACATTCAATGCAATCCATTTCGGATTGCGGCTGATGAGAATCAACACAAGAATCGTTGCCAAATAAGGCGTCATCGACATGATCTGCGACGGAATCTCAATGCCCATCGCCTGCATATTGAATTGCAGCATCGTCACCCCGCCGAACAAATATGCGCCAAGAACAACGCGCAACGGTCTCCATGTTGCAAACGTAACGAGCGCAAGTGCAATCCAACCGCGACCAGCCGTCATACCTTCAGCCCAAAGAGGGGTGTATACAAGCGAAAGGTAAGCTCCGGCCATTCCGGACATAAAGCCCCCGAAAAGCACCGCCCAGAATCGAATCACGCGTACGTTGTAGCCCAATGCATAAGCCGCCGACGGCGATTCTCCAACGGCACGCAACATCAAACCAGGTCGTGACCGATAAAGAAACCATCCCACAAGAGCCAGACCGACCAGTGATAAATAAACTAGGCAATGCGATGAAAAGAAAGCCGGTCCAAAAAAGGGCACGGATTCAAGTCCTGGAATTCCCACGTCGGAGCGAGCAGGCAACGCCATGCCTTGCAGCGGTTGACCAACAAACGCCGACAAGCCGGCTCCAAAAAGCGACAGAGCCAAGCCGGCTGCGTATTGATTTGCGTACAAGCCGAGCGTGAAAAAACCAAAAAGCGCCGCCATTAACAGACCCGCCATCGCACCTGCCAGAAAACCCAGTGCAAAGCTTCCCGTATAGAACGTTACGCCAAAACCTGTGACAGCCCCCATAAGCATCATGCCCTCTACTCCAAGATTGAGCACTCCGCTTTTTTCATGAATGAGAATACCAATGGCAGCAATCAACAAGGGCGTCCCTGCATTGAGAGTAGCCGCAATAACCGAGGCGAAAACACTTGCATCCATGATTAAGCCTCCTTGCTCAGCTTGCGTTGGCTAAAACCTTGCCAGACTAGTTTGAAGTACACGAGCGAATCACAGATCAAAAGGAAAAAGAGCAGCATGCCCTGATACACCCCCGTAATGGAGCTCGGCAAGCCCAAACGGGACTGTCCAAGTTCGCCGCCCAAATAAAAGAGCGCCATGACGAAAGCTGCCGGAATGCATCCGGCCGGAGACAAACGCCCGACAAACGCAACAATAATGGCCGCAAAGCCATATCCCGGACTGATATTGAGCGTCAGTTGTCCAACGGGGCCGGCCACTTCCGCCACCCCGGCAAGACCGGCCAGGCCGCCGGAAATCAACATCGAAGTCCACAACAAGCGCTTGGGTCGAAAACCTGCGTATTTTGCCGCCAAAGGAGCCATACCGGACACCTTAAGCTGAAAGCCGATAAACATTCGCACCATCATGATTTGAATAACCACGGCAGCCGCAACGGCAAGCACAAAACCCAAATGCAGACGAGTCCCGCCAACAATCACCGGCATACTGGCCGATGAAGCAAACAACGCCGACTGCGGGAAACCCAATCCTTCGGGATCCTGCAAAGGTCCCTGCACACAGTAGGCAAGAGCAAACTGCGCCACGTACACAAGCATGAGCGAAACAAGAATTTCATTGGCATTGAATTTGTCTCGCAGCAAAGCCGTAATGGCACCCCAAAAGGCACCGCCTGCAATGCCGGCAAGCAACACAACGATCAGATACCAATGTCCGGCACCTTCAGGACAACACAAAGCGGCCCAACCGCCGGTTATCGCACCGACCAAAAACTGTCCTTCGGCACCAATATTCCAGATACTGGCCCGGAAACAAACGACCAAACCGACGGCACAGAGCAACAGAGGAGTCATTTTGACCCCCACTTCAGCCCAACCGCGTAGCGTTTCCAACGGGGCAATCAGAAAAACGTACAGTGCCTGAGCAGGATTCTTGCCAAGAAGCGCAAACAAAACGGCACCGAAAACAACGGTAAGCGCCAACGCCAATACAGGCGAAAGCCACATCATGACACCCGGTGTTCTGCGGGCGACCAAACGCACGGGAAATTGCATTTTTTACAGAGCCTCCTTACCGTCGGGGTGTCCGTGTCGAAATGGGCTACCCACCCAAAGGCCAGCCATCCAGCGACCAAGTTCTTCAGTCGTGATGGAGCTTACGGGAATGGCAGGCGACATGCAGCCTCGATACATCACCGCAATGCGATCACAAATGGCGAAAAGTTCGTCTATTTCCTCACTGACAACCAAAATGCCGGCTCCTTCACTGCGCAAGCGCATCAAAGAATTGCGAATCACCGTTGCAGCGCCTACGTCAACGCCCCAAGTCGGTTGGTCGATGATCAGAACGCCGGGCGAGCTTAGAATCTCTCGACCGACAATGTATTTTTGTAAATTTCCACCGGAAAAACTGCGCGCTGCAGCTTTAGGCATGGCCGGTTTGACATGAAAACGCTCAATTACCAGATCGGTAAACGCTTCCGCTTCCTCCTGCCGAATGAAACCGTGCCGATGGAAGTCGTCTCCGGTCAGAAGCGTATTGTCCGTTAAGGAAAATTCCGGAACCGATCCGTGCCCAAGGCGTTGCTCCGGAACATAACGCAGTCCTTTTGCTCGACGCTGCGCGGGATCCAGATCATCAATCGCCTCGCCAAAAAGCTGAACGGAGCCCTTGCTTTGGCGCAATTCACCCATACACACGCCAAGCAATCGCGACTGACCGTTACCGGAAATACCAGCAATACCCACAATCTCCCCGGCTCTTACCGTCAGTTTGACATCATTGAGGCCGGTAACATGGTGGCCGCCGTCAAGGGATACCCCCTTGAGTTCGAGAGCAACATCGCCAGGCGTACCCGAAGAGCTCAACAGCTTGGGCGGCTCTTTGCCGATCATAAGCCGCGCGAGATCTTCTTCACTTTTTTCCTTGGGATTAACCGTTTCAATCACGCGTCCAGCACGCAGAATCGTGCAGCGATCTGCCAATTCTCGAATTTCATCAAGTTTGTGTGAAATAAAGAGAATGGACACTCCTTCACTGGCAAGTTTTTTGAGTGTTTCAAACAACTTGCGCACGGCCTGAGGCGTAAGAACCGACGTCGGCTCATCAAGGATCAAAAGCTTGGGGTTGCTCATCAACGCTCGGATGATCTCCACACGCTGACGCTCTCCCATAGAAAGATCAGCCACTACGGCATCAGGATCAACCGCGATACCGTAACGCTCACCCAAAGCTCTGATGCGTTGAGCGCAATCCTGTGCCGAAATCTTCTCGGTGATACCCAAGATGACGTTTTGTGCCACCGTCAAAGTCTCAAACACCGCAAAGTGCTGATGCACCATCGCAATGCCCAAACGATTGGCTTCGGAAGGACTGTGGATAAGCGCTTCTTTTCCGTCAAACTCAATCGTTCCTTTATCCGGAACAACCGAGCCGAAAATAATTTTCATGAGTGTGGACTTGCCGGCGCCGTTTTCGCCGAGAATCGCAAGCACTTCTCCAGGGCATACTTCCAGACAGATGTCGTCATTGGCGACAATACCCGGATATGCTTTCGTGATATGGTTAAGCCGAAGTCGTGGAGTCATTGCAAGGCTTCTGAGAACGCAAAAACCTTCGGTGTCTGCCTCGTAAGGCAGCCGAAGTCAAAAAGGTCACACAATTGTAAGGTTTGGGAGATTCTTTTCCAAGAGTCAAAAGCCTTTTTTCCTAGTCGAGAGAGCCACAGGAAAGCTCTGCCGGCATCGTAAAATGTCCACGAATCCGAGCAGCTTCGTTTTCTTTCTTCAAAGATCCTTCCTCGGACATCTCTGGCTATAAAGGACATCTATCCATGCAAATCGTCACTGCGGATTTCAAAGGCGAAAACAAAGGGCACTACAGTGCCGGCGTTATCTCCAACGGTACGTTGTACGTTTCCGGTCAGCTTTCGATCGATCCTGATACTCGGGAAGTCTGTCAGGGCGATATCCGTGAGCACACTCGACTGGCGCTCAACAACGTCAAGCGCGTACTAGACGCCGCCGGCGTCACGACCAATGACGTTGTCTTCTGCCGCATCTACACGCCTGATGTGAATTACTGGGGTCCCATCAACGAGGAATACGCCAAATTCTTCGGGCAACACAAACCCGGACGCGTGATCGTCTCCACCACGACCTTGCATTTCGGCTGTCTGGTCGAAATCGAAGCCATAGCGGAAATGCCCTCAAAATAGGCTTATTAAAGCGATTTCACACAAAAAAAGGCAGCACTTTTTTCGTGCTGCCTTTTTGTTTTCCGACATCAATTAGGCTTGACGCTGGCGCACCGTCTCAAACAGGCACACTCCCGTGGCCACCGAAACGTTCAAACTATCCACCGCACCGAACATCGGAATCTTGGCAAGCTCGTCACAGCGTTTACGCGTCAGCTGCCTTAATCCTTCGCCTTCGGCTCCGAGCACCCAAGCAAAAGCACGTTTTTGGTCAAACTCATAAATCGTCTTTTGCGCTTCACCTGCCGTTCCCACCACCATAACGCCGGCGTCCCTCAGTTCAGTAATGCTGGCAGCCAAATTAGTGACCGTGACCACGGGAACACTTTCCCATGCTCCGGCTGCAGCCTTTGCAGCTGCGGGAGAAAAACTTGCCGAACGATCACGCGGAGCAATCACTGCCTGTACCCCTGCCGCATCCGCAACACGAAGACATGCACCAAAATTACGCGGATCGGTCACTCCGTCAAGAATGAGCAATAACGTTTGCGGCGTAATGCTGTCGAGAAGCGTATCGAAATCGAGTGTTTGTTTGAGCTCGTCGGCCAACGCAACAATTCCTTGATGCGGAATGCCGGGAGCCATACCATCCAATCGCTTGACATCAGCCTGCATAACCTTGACGCCAGCGGCGGCCAAACGATCCTTGCACTGCTGCATGCGTTTGTCACGACGAGATCCCTCGACATAGACAACTCGAATCGAGGCCGGATTAAGTTTTGCTCGGGCATTGACGGCGTGAAAACCCGCCAGTACGACTTGTTTGGTCATTTATTAGAACCTTCTCTTGGTTTTCTTGTTTTTGTTGCTGCGACTGCGCACAGCATCGGTGTGATTTTTCACCATTTCGAAATCAATACGACGCGTCTCCGTGCTCGCTTCAAACACACGCACCGTCACTTTGTCGCCGATCATATAACGCTCAGATCCGAATTCTCCCTCAAAAAGCATCTTTTCGGCATCGTAATAAAAATATTCCCAGCCATTGAGTCGGCTCACGTGAACGAAACCTTCGACAAAAACTCCCGTAAGCGTCACATAAACGCCCGCGGAGTTGGCTCCTGTGATCACGCCTTCAAAGCATTTATGTCGATAGCCTGAAATATACTCGGCCTTCATCCAGGCCACGATATCGCGGGAAGCATCGTCAGCACGGCGTTCGGCCGCCGATGTCAGCAATCCAAGCACCTCCCAGGCTATGTCCGCTTTACTCTTTCGAGTGATCTTTGCATTGACTGCCGACTGAGCCTGAGGATCTCCGGCTTTCTGAGCCGAGGCCAATTCTCCCATTCTCGCCTGCATCATCTCCTCGGGAGCCTTCGTCAAAACCGGAAGATAAACCTTGCCTTCCAAAATCGAACGAATCGTGCGATGTACCAAAAGATCGGGATAGCGGCGGATCGGTGAGGTAAAGTGAGTGTAAGCCTCATAGTTAAGGCCATAGTGAGGCTCAAGCACCGGACTATAAAGCGCCCGCTGCATGCTTCTGAGCATCAGCGTATTGATCACTTCGGCTGCCGGCAACTTTTCGGCCTGATGCAAAAGTTTGGCATAGTCAGCCGGAGTGGGTTTGTCGCCTCCATCAAGCTTGAGTCCAAAAGCTCCGATCGTTGTTCGCAAGCTCGCCAGTCGATCTGCCGCAGGAGCTTCATGAACACGATACAAGCACTTGGCCTTGTTCATTCTTACAAAATCTGCTGCGCAAACGTTGGCAGCCAGCATGCACTCTTCGATCAGACGATGCGCATCGTTGTGATCGCGTTTGCGAATGGCCACGATTTTTTGTGTTTGCGCGTCCGTAACAATTTCCGTTTCAGCCGTCGCAAAATCAGCCGCTCCACGGCGATGCCGAGCCTGCAAAAGCGCCTTAAACAAGGAATACAGATTGTGAATGTCTGAAAGATTGCCTCCGCGCAGCAGGAAATCCTCTACATCACCATTTAGCGCATTCCAAACCGACGTATACGTCAGACGAGCCTTGGATCGAATCAAAGCGGGATAGAACTGATAAGCCGTCACTTCACCCTGCTCGGAGACGAGCATGTCGCAGACAAGCGAGCAACGATCCACCCCGGGATTGAGCGAACACAAACCATTACTGAGTTTTTCGGGCAACATCGGCACTACACGCGTCGGAAAATACACGCTCGTAGAACGCTGCTGGGCATCTCCATCCAACGCGCTTTCGGGTTTAACGTAATGGCTTACGTCGGCAATTGCAACCAATAAGCGCCAACCCAATTGATCGGTTTTAAGCGGTGTACACCACACCGCATCGTCGAAATCCCGTGCATCTTCCCCGTCAATCGTCACCAAAGCAATATCTCGAAGATCAACTCGATCGACCAGTTCTTTATCGCTTTCCACAGCATCGGGCAAGGCCTGGGCCTCCTCGAGAGCCTCTTGCGAAAATTCACTCGGAATGCCCAGACGCGTAAGCGTCATATCAATTTCCGTTTGCGTTGAATCCGTATGCCCAATCAACCGGCCAAGAGAACCCGTCAGGGGCTGCATATCGGAAAAATGCTTGCAGCACGCCTCATCCAATTTCACTGTGAAAAACTGATTTTTAAGCTCCTTCGTGCTTTTCATGCCCATTCGATTGAGCACAATCGAATTGCACCCTTCCACACATACGGAATTGGCGTAACCGATCTTGCACACAGGCTCAGTCAAAGTTCTTCTGACCAAAACATAGGGGGTAAACACCCCCTCTTTATTGCCATAGACTCCGAAAACCTCATCACCCGGCAGAAGTCCTTGTTCCGGATTCGAGCATTTGACGCCTTCGACAATTTTGTCTGGTCGGCTGAGACTTTTGATCTTGAATTCCCCCGTTCGATTCCCCACAAGTCGAACGAGATCATAACGAGCGGCAATGGCCGGTCCGCGTGTGTAATGACGAGACGCTTGTGCAACAACAATCGCTTCCTTCTCAAGCAATCTCTCAAAAACAGTTCTGGCAGCCGCTATCGTCACTCCGAAAATTTCGTGATAACTCTGACAAAAGGCAGTTTTGGAAAACGACTCACCCATCGACAACACAAAAGCCCGATCTGTCATGCTGAGAGCACTTTGCCCGTTTTTGCCAACACCTGTCTGAACTCGTTTGCGTTTTTCGGAAGTTTTCTTTTGCATTTCGTATTCCTGACAAGTACTCGGCGCTTTCATACAGTC
>DXSO01000051.1:1576-10341 GCA_019410445.1 Sutterella sp. | reverse complement strand
TGAGTGCACCGATGACTTCAGCGGCGTCGTCAACCGAAATCGTTGTCTGCGTTACGTAGCTCAAGTCTTGAGAGGTGTTGTCGAGCTCAAGCGCATTGACCGCTTCTACGGACTCAACCAAAAAAATGCCGTCATCAATCTGCCCCATGGTGCCTTCGACTTCCGGGTGTCCGGCGTGTCCGATCATGATGATCTTTTTGCCGTTGTTGTGCAGTTTGACGACCTGGCGGTGCACTTTGGTAACCAAAGGACAGGTGGCGTCGAAAATGCGCAAAGGACGGGCGTGTGCTTGTTCGGAGACGCTGCGCGGTACGCCGTGAGCCGAAAAAATCAGTGTGGCGCCGTCGGGAACCTGAGCAATGTCGTCGACGAAAATAGCGCCTTTGGCTTTGAGCTCCTCGACGACGGTACGGTTATGTACGATTTCATGGCGTACATACAGGGGGGCTCCGTAAACTTCAATGGCGCGCGAGACGATTTCAATGGCGCGCTTGACGCCCGCGCAAAAACCGCGCGGCTGAGCGAGGATGACTTGCATACGTAGTAATGGAAAGTGGTTGCTTTGTCTGAGCGCCATTATCGCAAAGGATGAAGGAAGTCTGTCGTTCTTGTTGTTTTGTTGGAGGGGTTGGGCGCACTGAAGACGCACACGCAACATTGTTGCGATGAAGGAAAAGCGCGGAAGACTTTTCTCCGTACGACGGGCTTTCTGGGCTTTTTGCGGAGTGCGGCAAGAGCGTGTATTTGGAAATTTTCTTCAATTTCAGTACAATGCCGCTCCGCGACAGAAAATCGGCATTCATCTCTCGCGGAAGAAGCCGAAGCATAAAAATCTTTGCCGGATGCTTGGCAAGGGTTTCTTTTTGTCGTATAATAATTGTCTTTCGATTTTCGCGCTCACGCTTTTGAATGAAACGGCGATGCGTGAAGCGTTTTTAACTTTTTTTCTTATTACGGGAGTTAGCGATGGCACGAGTGTGTCAAGTCACCGGCAAGTCGCCGATGGTCGGCCATCAAGTCTCGCACGCGAACAACAAGACCAAGCGTCGTTTCATGCCGAACCTGCAGTATCGTCGCTTCTGGGTCGAGAGTGAAAACCGTTGGGTCCGCCTGCGTTTGACGACGGCTGGCCTGCGCACTGTCGATAAAGTTGGTATCGATGCGGTTCTCGCGGATCTTCGCGCCCGCGGCGAAATCTAATATTGGAGATTGAACCATGGCAAAGGGTGCACGCGAAATCATCAAGATGGAATCGACTGCCGGTACCGGCTACTTCGTCACCACGACGAAGAACAAGAAGAATTCCACGGGCAAGCTTGAACGTAACATGTACGATCCGGTTGCTCGCAAGCACGTCAACTTCAAGGAAGTCAAGCTGCGTTAATACGCCGTTGAGTCTTCCTGTCGGAAAGTAATTTCCGGCGATGACGTCTTCAAGCCGTTGTGTCTGAAAAGATGCAGCGGCTTTTTGTTGTTTGTTCAATTGGTGTTTGCTGCGGCAGTTTTTAAGCGGCGAAAAAAACTCCGCCGAGCTACATTCGGCGGAGTATTCGGGAAAATCAAGCGACAGCCGATTAGGGCATCTGGATCTTTCCGGGAGCAGGCGGTACGCCAAAGCCCGGAGAGCCCGGCGTAACGATTTTGCTGGCGGCTTCACGACGCATTTCCTGCAGACGCTCAAGCGTCTGGCGCACGCCTTCCTTGGCGGCTTCACCGTACTTGGCTACGGCTTCGGCGACAGTGGCTGCCGGAATGTCAAAAGAAATCGGCAGAGGTCCCATCTGGGTCATGATCTGTACTTCACCGGTAAAGATCGGTGCACGCGTCGGATCCTTGGCGCCCTCGGGCGTGATCGGCGTGAGCACATGGATCGTGCCCATCTTGCGGTCGGTCACGATTTCTTCGGTGTAAAGGTTGGCCGCGTCCATGTCGGCTTTGAGATTGTCAAGATCAGCCATTGTTGATAACGATCCACAAAAATAAGTTTGTCAGAACTCGGATTCGAATCGGAATTCGAATCCGCCTTGACAACCCATATGGGGACGGTGCGAGCCGATTTCAAGCGCAGGACGGAAAATAAAAAACCGCAGCGTTCGCGCTGCGGTTGATCGTCTGATTTTGCCGTTCGGCAGTCAATCAACGATAGACCATGACGGGAATCTTGGAGTGCGTGAGCACCTTCTGCGTTTCGCTGCCGAGAAGCACTGCAGCCAAACCCTTGCGGCCGTGGCTGGCCATAAAGATGCAGTCACAGCCCTGCTGCTGGCTTGTTTCGATCAGAGCTTCGGCAGGAGAGAAAGACTTAACGGCAACGGTTTCAACCGGAACCCCTTCCTTTTCAAAAATGGCACGAGCATCGGCAAGACGCTCTTCGGCTACGGCACGCATTCTTTCGTCATAGTCGTCGATCGATTCGGGACGGTATTCGGAAAGAGAGGTGTAGCTGTAGGGTTCAATGACGGTAATCAAAACGACGGATGCTTCCAGCGGCTTGGCAAAACGGGCTGCGCCTCGCACAGCTTCAATGGAAAGGGGAGATCCGTCGGTGGGAACAAGAATACGTTTGTACATTTTCTATTGACTCCATTGGTCTGATTCTTTCATTGTACTATCGGTTTTCGTTTTTGATCGAAGCATTGCTCCGGAGGATGTCGAGAACCTGCGCGGCAAGCTGCAATCCCACGGCAGCGGTGACGGGCATGGCCGTGCCGAAATTGGCAAACAGGGGCCCGCGATCGGCTACCGCGCTTTTGAGTGCGGGTTGAGTGCTGAAAACAGCCGTAATGCCGAATTTTTTAACTTTTTTGGGATCGGCGGCTCCTATCGGAAATCCGTATTGCTTGCGCAGCACTCCGCGCAGTTTGGATAACAGCGCATCGCCCGTGGTTTGAGACAGATCGGCAAAGGTGACGGCAGAGGGATCGGTTTTGCCGCCTGCGCCGCCGCTCACAACGATGTGTCGATGGTTGTCGCGAGCCCAGGCAACGAGTGCGGCTTTGGCCTGTAGAGAGTCGATGGCGTCGACGATGACAGCATCGGCGGGAATGATCTCGTCGAGATTGTTCGGTTCGACGAAGCGAACGACGGGGTTAAAGCTAGCTTCGGGATTGATGTTTGCAAAACGCTCGGCAAGCACCAGGGCTTTGGCTTGACCCACGGTCTTGGTAAGCGCGGGCAGCTGACGGTTGATATTGCTTTCGGCCACCGTGTCGCCGTCGACAAGCGTGAGCGTGCCCACGGCACTGCGCGCCAGAGCTTCAGCGCACCAACTGCCAACGCCGCCGAGACCGACGACGCAAACATGCGCCGAAGCAATGGCTTCAAAGGCAGCTTCGCCGTAGAGCCGTTCAATACCGCCGAAGCGTCGAATATCGGAAGGGTTCATCTCAGGCATCCTTCGAGTCGTCGGCTTTGTTTGAAGCGGCCGGTTTTAAGCTTTTCTGCGCGTTGTCGATCAGAACCTGTGGTTCGGGCGAGCGGCCGTTTTTGTTTTTGCGAACGAACCAGGTGAAAAACACCGGCACGAAAATCGTGGCGATGAATGTTGCCGCGAGCATGCCGCCGAATACGCCCGTACCCATCGAGTGACGCGCTGCGGCGCCCGGACCGGTGGCAAACACCAGGGGCATCACGCCCAGTACGAATGCCAGAGAAGTCATCAGAATCGGGCGCAAACGCAGGTGAGCGGCTTCAATAGCCGCATCAAACACGCTCAAACCTTCCTCCATTTTGAGAACGGCGAATTCCACGATCAAAATGGCGTTTTTGGCCGTCAGACCGATCAGTACGAGCAGACCGATCTGGAAGTAGATGTCGTTGGCTGAACCTCTGAACCAGAGTGAAACAAAGGCGCCGAGAACGGCATACGGAATGGCAAGCACAACGGCAATCGGCAGAGACCAGCGCTCATACAAAGCCGCAAGAATCAAGAAAATGATGATCAGGCCGAAGGAAATGGCGGTGCTAGAAGACGAACCGATACGCTTTTCATGCCAGGCCTGTCCGGTCCATTCAATACCGTAGCCTTCGGGCAGCACCTGATCGGCGACTTCCTCAACGATACGGATGGCTTCGCCGGAGCTCACGCCTTCGATGGCCGCGCCCATAAACTGGGCAGCCAAATAGCCGTTCATGCGCGACAGAGAGTCGGAGCCGGAGATGCGCTTGACGGTCAGAAGCGATCCCAATGGCACCATTTCACCGGAAGACGATTTCACCCAGGCGCGGCCGAAGTCTTCAGGCGTTTGACGCGACTGTGCGTTGGCCTGAATGATGACGCGGTATGTACGGCCGTTTCGTGTGAAGTCATTGACGTAGTTGCCGGCAAAAAGCGTCGAGAGCGTGTCGTAGACCTGAGAAGTGGATATGCCCAGGCGCATGGCCTTGTCTTCATCAAGAACGACGCTGAGCATCGGAACGTTCGCGCGCATGAGCGTGCGCAGACTCGTCAGTTCGGGACGCGCCGCCAGAGCAGCCATGAAGTCGTCGGTAACCTGGTTCAACGCCGCCGGATCGTCGTTCCCGCGAGCCTGCAAAAAGCCCGAGAAGCCATTGGTGCTGCCCAAGCCGCTGATGGCGGCGGGCAGTGAGGTGACCGAAATCGAATCGGAGCCTCGATTGGCGATGGTTTGCATGTCGCGGCGAAGCTGAGCGGCGGTTTTCTTACGCTGAGACCAATCCTGAAGGCGTACGACGTAGGTGGCCGTATTGGGACGAATGTCGCTTGCCTGCGTGTCAAAGCCCGTCATGACGAGAATGCTTTGCACGTTTTCGAGGTTTGCCGTGAGATCTTTTCTGACTTTTTCGGTTTCTTCGAGCGTGCGGTTAAAAGAGGTGCCGTCAGGCAGCTGCATGCTCATGCGGATAAGGCCTTGGTCTTCGCTAGGAACAAAGCTCGTTGGCGTGGTTTTGACCAACTGCCAGCAGCCGGCCGTTACGGCAACCAGAATCACGGCGGTGAGAAAGCGATGATGCAGGGCCAGTTTGACAAGCTGCAGATAACCGAATGTGAAACTCGACAAACCGCGGTTGAATCCCTGAAGGAAACGATTTGTTGTCGGTTTTTCATTTTTAAGCAGCACGGCGCACAAAGCCGGAGTCAGAGTCAAAGCGACAAAGCCGGACAGGCAGACGCTCATGGCAATGGTGACGGCGAACTGACGATAAAGTTCACCGGCAATGCCGCCTAAGAAGGCCACGGGCGTGAAAACGGCTGAGAGCACGAGCACGATGGCGATCAGTGCTCCCGAGACTTCCTTCATGGCCTTTTTGGCGGCTTCCACGGCAGAAAGGCCTTCAAAACGCATCAAACGTTCGATGTTTTCCAACACCACGATGGCATCGTCAACGACGATGCCGATGGCCAGGGTCATGGCAAACAGCGTCAGCGTATTGAGTGAAAAGCCCATCACCCAGAGACCGGCCATCGTTCCGATAAGAGAGACCGGAACGGCGAGCATCGGGATGAGGGTTGTGCGCAGATTCTGCAGGAAGAGAAACACCACAACGAGCACCAAAAGACCGGCTTCGAGCAAAGTCTTCAGCACCTCATTGAGCGAGGCTTCAACGAACACCGTGGTGTCGTTGGTGATTTCGTGGGCGATCTTTCCTTCAGGATAGTCTTT
The DNA here is from genome assembly GCA_019410445.1 of Sutterella sp. Classification (GTDB taxonomy): domain Bacteria; phylum Pseudomonadota; class Gammaproteobacteria; order Burkholderiales; family Burkholderiaceae_F; genus Duodenibacillus. The sequence continues at coordinate 4,717 of DXSO01000051.1, read as the reverse complement.
GGCGACACGTGCGAGTTCGGCGTTGACTGCTTCGGCTGCCGCCATGGCATTGGCGCCGGTTTGCAGATAAATGCCGATGGTAATGGATGGTTTTCCGTTAAAGACGTTGACGGTCTCATAGCTGCGCTTGCCGACTTCCACATCGGCGACATCGCGAATACGGATCGGTGAGCCGTTTTCATCGGTTTTGATGATGGCGTCAGCAAACTGTGCCGGAGTGAGTCGACGTCCGGGACTTTGCGTTGTGTAGTAGAGCTGTTGGGTTGATGTGGTCGGCATGCCGCCGATGGAGCCGGCGCCGCGCTCCATGTTCTTATCGTTGACGGTGTCTTCAACTTCCTGCACCGTCACGCCCATTCGAGCCATGCGCTGCGGATCAAGCCAGATGCGCATGGCGCTTTCCGTGTTGCCGAAAACGCTCACGTCGCCGATGCCGGGGAGTCGTTTGAGGTAGTCAACGACGTTCAAAAGCGCATAGTCGGCCACTTCCGTTGGTGTGAGCGACCCGTCGGGGGAGTACATGGCCACCATCATGAGCACTTCATCGGAACGCTTTCTGACGTTGACGCCGTTTTGGCGGACTTGTTCGGGAAGACGTCGTTCGGCGGTGCGCACTCGATTGTTGATTTCGAGCATGGCGTAGTTCGGATCGGTACCGACATCGAACACGCACTGAATGCGGACTTCGCCGTTGGCGCGAATCGAGGTGGTGTAGTAGATGAGACCCTCGATGCCCGAGAGCTGATCTTCAATCGGGGCGGCAACGGTACGAGCCAATGTCTGAGCATTGGCCCCCTCATACTGAGTGGAAATCGTAATGGTCGGCGGCGTGATGTTGGGGTACTGCGACATGGGCAGTACACGCATCGCAACGAAGCCGGCGAGAACGATCAGAATGGAGAGAACGGTGGCAAAAATCGGACGCCGGATGCAGAGGTCGCTTAACATGGTCAGAAACCTCCGTTTTTACTTCTGTTCGTTCAGTTTGACGGGCTGCTTGTCTCGCATGCGTTGGATCTGGTCGGTGATGACCTTGTCTCCGTCCTTCAGTCCGGAGAGCACGATCCAGTCGGTATCCTTCCAAAGGCCGACGGTGACCGGAACGGCGCGAGCCATGCCGTTTTCAATGACATAGACGAGGTAGGTTCCATCGGGTTTTTGAATGACGGCGCGTTGAGGAACGCGAATTGCATTCTTTTCAACGCGCGTTTGAAGCTGCACGTGCACGAACTGCCCGGGGACGATGCCGTCCGTGTTTGCAGGTACGCGTGCGCGAAGCATCAAAGTGGCGCTTGAGGGATCGATTTGGCGAGCAACGTAGTCAAGCGTAGCTGCGATGACTTGTCCGTTGCCCAAACGCAGGCGCACTTTATTGTCGAGCGTGATATCGGCTGAGGCCAGATCTCGCTGACTGACGGCAAAGACGATCCGAAGTTCTTCGGGTTGTGTGATTGTGGCCAGCAAAGTGCTCGAGGCGCTCACGAGCGTGCCGGCGTTGACAAGAGCTCGGCTGACGATGCCGTCGCTGGGAGCCTTGACGGCGGTGCGCTCAAGATTGATGCGAGCGCTTTCTTCATTGGCCTTGGCCAAACGCAGGTTGGCCTGACGAATTTCCACGGCGCTTTGTGCGTCGTCCCACGCTTTTTTGCTCGAGGCCTTGGATTCATACAAAAGCTTATAGCGCTGGGCTTCCCGCTTTTCCTGAGCAAGCTGCGCTTCGACTTGACGGCGCTCAGCGACGGCGGCGTTGTAGGCGGCGCGATAACTGTCCTGATCAATGACGAAAAGCGTATCGCCTTCCTTGACCCGATCACCTTCCTTGTAGGCGATTTTTTCCAGAATGCCGGAAACCTGAGCGCGGACTTCGGCTTGTTTGACGCCTTCGGCTTCGCCGAGTGCTTCGATCCAGATGTTTTCATCTTTGGCATTGACCGTGACGTAACTCACGGTGATCGGAGCGCGTTGAACCTGTGTGGGTTTCTTCTCCTGACATCCCGTAACAAGCAAGACAGAACAGAGAAGTCCTGCACAGGCCATCAATCCCGTGCGAGTAAAACAGCGAAGCGCAAACATCATGTTTTAGTGTTGAATATCCCGTGCGGCTATGCCCAGACGAGAGGTCTCCGGAAGAAAAAGCAGACCGCAAGGGTGATTGGGTTGTTGGACTCAAGGAGCGTGAGCTCCCCCTATCGATTGCCTTGCGGCGAACAAATACGGAAAACGGCACTCTCCCACGGTGAGTATTCTAGGGGCTCAGCGCGTGGTAGGGGAAGTACCGACTCCGTAAAGATTGTTAAATGATTTCGGCCGCACGCTCCAGCCAGCGCCGGGCGCGCGGACTCAGAATCGGCAAGAGTTCGTCTTTGACGCGTTTGTGATAGTCGTTGACCCAGTTGATTTCAACCGGCGTCATCATTGCCGTTTTGATCAGACGAGTGTCAAAGGGGGCTAGCGAAAGCGTCTCGAAGCAAAGCATGGGCTGCATGGCCGTGAGCATTGTTTCATCGGAGACGGGCGTGACGAGATTTTCCGTTCGAATGCCGTAGCGGCCGGTACGGTAAAGGCCGGGTTCGTTGGACAAAACCAGTCCGGGCACGACGCGCGAACTGTCTTTGCCTGTCGCTCTGGGAGAAATGCTCACCGGGCCTTCATGAACCGAGAGGAAAAATCCTACGCCGTGGCCTGTGCCGTGACCGAAGTCCGCGCCGATTTCCCAGAGAGGAACGCGAGCAAGCGTATCGAGCTGACTGCCGTAGACCCCTTTGGGAAAGACGGTGTTGGCCAATGCGATATGTCCGCGCAAAACGGCCGTGAAATCGGTCTTCATCGCATCATCGGCTCGCCCAATCAGAACCGTGCGCGTGATGTCGGTCGTGCCGTTGAGATATTGTCCGCCCGAATCAATCAGCAGCAGCGTGTCGGCCTGCGCATTGATGACGGCGTTGTTGCCGGTAAGCGGGTTGTAGTGCGGCAAGGCTGCATTGGCGCCGAAGGCGACGATGGCCGGAAAACTATCCTCCACGAAACCGGGACGTTTGGCTCGTTCTGCATGCAGCATTTCAACGAGTTCTTTTTCACTGGGGGTTTCGCCTTCCCAGAGCATTTCATCGAGCAGAGCGAGAAATTCGCACAAGGCGGCCC
>DXSO01000051.1:0-1566 GCA_019410445.1 Sutterella sp. | reverse complement strand
GGCGGCCCCGTCTTCGCGCATGGCTTGACGCAGCAGCTCCAGTTCGGATTTGTTCTTGCGGCTTTTCAAACGCGTGGTCGGACGTTCGGCCGTGATGATCTCAAGCGTGTCGTCTTCTTCGAGCAGCGCGTAGACGGCGTGGCTCACTGCGGCGGGATCGAGAAGCACGCGGTGAGACTTGAGCAGCGGAACGAGGCGACTGTGCCACTGATCGTAGTCAACGACCGTGATGTTGTTTGCCTGAAGGTGCTCGCGCACGTTTTCATTGCTCAATTGGCTTGGATCGACGAAAAGCGTGAGGGTTTCGTCGGTCAGCACGAGGTACGCCGGGAAAACGGGAGTGCAGGCGATATCTGCTCCGCGCAGATTGGTCAGCCAGGCAATGTCCTCAAGAGAACCGAGAAGCAGTACATCGGCGCCGGCGGCATGAACGGCTTGACGCACGTCGCTGAGCTTGCGCGAAAGCGGCAGCTGACCGTTTGTAAAAACGCGTATGGGATGACGCATTGCCTCGGGTCTTTGCTGCCAGACCCGATCCATAAGGGAGGTGTCTCCGACTAGACCGATGCCTCGCTCGGCCAGAGCCGCTTCGAGCTGGCGGTGGAAATTCTCGGAAATTGTGAGCGTATCGCAGCCGACTTCCGAGCCGCTGTCGAGATTGGTCTGAAGCCACTGACAAACCGACGGCACGTCGCTGGCTCCCAAACGCATCAGTTCGATGCCGGAACCGTCAAGCTGTGCGAGCGCCTGCTCCCAATAGCGGCTGTCGGTCCAAAGTAAAGCGCGTTTTTGCGTCACCACCAACATTCCGTAAGAGCCGGTAAAGCCTGTGAGATAACGCAGAAATTTCCAGTTTTCGGGAAGGTATTCGCAAAGGTGGGGATCGGCGGTGGTGACAAGCCAGGCATCGAAACCCTTGGCGCTGAGTTCTTGACGCAGTTTGAACAGACGATCGATAACAGCCGAGGACATAGATTTTTGACTCCGGAAAACGCCGCGCATCAAAGATGTACGGGCGAGATAGTGCCGCTTATTCTAGAGATACTCGCACCGGCCGATGTTTTTTGAAGTGATCGGCACAAAAAACGCCGCCCGAGTCTCGAGCGGCGTTTGGATTGGACAGGATCAGAACAATTTGATCAGCGTAAGCGTCAAAGGCATTTCAACGACGCCGTCATGGGTGGTTTCACTGCCCACATCTACGCTTACCAGACGCCAGCCCGCGTCTTTCATCTCGAGCAATGTGGCCTGTACGTCCAATTCGCTGCAGGCAAACACCATTTCATTGAGGGCTCGTTGGGCCGAGAGCGGCTGGATCGACTTGCAGGTGATCTGCTTTCGATCGGGAGCTTCCATCAGTGCCGAGAGATTCTTAGTCTGCGGACGAGAAGGAGTCTCGATGACTTCCCCCTCGATACGGTTTTGCACGGCGCAGCCCGACACGAGCAGCGCCGCGGTCAGAGCCGCTGCATGCAGACGCAAATCAGATAAATAACGAAGAATTTTCATAAGCGTAAGTTTAACGGCGACGCATGCGCAGAATCATGCCCGGGGGCAGATTTGAAC
>DXSO01000050.1 GCA_019410445.1 Sutterella sp. | reverse complement strand
TGTGAACCCATGTTTCCATGCGTTCGGACATGTTGCGCATCCACTTGCCGGTGTTAACGGACAAGTCACCGATCAATTCGAAAGCAGGCAACGGAGCCAGCGTGAATTCGGTCGGGAGATCGCGGGTGAGCGTGCGGCAAGCCAGACCAGGCTTACCATTGATCAGCATTGCGCAGCTGCCGCAAATACCTGCACGGCAAACGAAGTCGAACTGAAGAGTCGGATCCTGATGATCACGCAGTTCATTCAGCAGGATGAACAGCGTCATCGAATCAGCTTCTTCACATTCAAACGTCTGCATGTGCGGCACGCTTGCAGGATCAGCCGGGTTGTAGCGCAGGATGCTGATCTTGAGCATGCGGTGCTGCTTCTTCACTTGAGTACTCATTTAAGTCAGCTCCTAGAAATTAAGCGAGAGGTTCATCGATACGTTCGTTCTTGCCCTGCAGACGCTTCGGCAACAGGTCATGGAACGGCATAATCGCATCCTGGATGGCGAAACGATCGGCACCTTCAGCTTCCATCTTGGCGCGAATGGCGTCGACTTCAGCCTGACGCTTCGGGGTTTCGGGATTATCGATGTAGTTCTTAGCACCGTAACCACGCCAGCCCGGCGGCAGTTCCATCTTGCTGATATCCAGTTTTTCGTAGGAGAGCGTCGGCAACGTATCGTTTTCGTTCTTCCACGTTGCGATCGTACGGCTGAGCCATTCGGCGTCGTTACGCACCGGGTAGTCTTCACGGAAGTGAGCACCGCGGCTTTCCTTACGAGCTGCTGCACCGCAAGCGATGGACAAGGCAACCTTGAGCATCTTGCGGGTACGGTATGCATACACGAGTTCAGGATTGTTGCCAACGTTGTCCTTGCAAGAAACCTTGTAGGTCTTCTTGAGCAGGTCTTCGAGTTCGGCAACGGCGCTTTCCATGTCTTCGCCGCGACGGAAGATACCGATCTTGCTGGTCATCAGATCCTGCATGCGGGTGCGGATGGCAACCATGTCTTCCGTGCCGGCATTCTTAACGAAGCCATCGAGCTCGTTCTGCACCTTGGCAATGGCGTCATAGACGACAGACGTCGGAATGTCGATGCCATTTTCGGCCTTATCGCAGAAGTCAGCGATGAATTCACCAACGATCATACCGGCAACAACGGTTTCAGCAACAGAGTTGCCGCCCAGACGGTTAAAGCCGTGCATATCCCAGCAGGAAGCTTCACCAGCAGCGAACAGCCCCTTCAACTGACGAGATTCACCCGTGTAGTTGGTACGAACACCGCCCATGGTGTAGTGCTGGGCCGGACGCACCGGGATCCATTCCTTCGTCGGATCAACACCGAGGAAGTAGTGGCAGATTTCATACACTTCGCGCAGGTTGTGCTTGATGTGGTGTTCGCCCAGAAGCGTAATGTCGAGCCAGATGTGTTCGCCGAAGCGACCCTTAACACCCTTGCCCTGAGCAATACGTTCTTCCATACGACGAGACACAACGTCACGGGAAGCAAGTTCTTTCTTTTCCGGTTCAACGTCGGGCATAAAGCGATGGCCATCGACGTCACGCAGCAAACCACCGTCACCACGGCAGCCTTCCGTCACCAGAATACCGGCCGGGAAAATACCCGTCGGGTGGAACTGAACGGCTTCCATGTTGCCAAGGCCTGCAACGCCGCTTTCGAGAGCCAGTGCATGACCGGTGCCTTCGCAAATCTGTGCATTGGTCGTCACACGGAAGATCTTGCCGGCGCCACCGGTTGCAATTGCGGTTGCCTTTGCAACATAACCATAGAGCTCGCCCGTGATCAGATCACGAACAACAGCACCGTAGCAACGCTTGCCGTCATGGATCAGAGAAAGAGCCTCGACACGTTCGATCACCGGAACCTTCTCGGCAATCACACGATCGGAAACAGCGTTCAGCATGGCGTGACCCGTACCGTCAGACACGAAGCACGTACGCCACTTCTTCGTACCACCGAAGTCGCGCTGGCCGATCAGACCGGCGGCTTCCTTGCGTTCTGTAATGGTGACCTTCTCACCATTGATAATCACCTGGCGATCACCCGGGGTGATACGGCTCCAGGGCACACCCCAGGCAGCCAATTCGCGCACGGCCTTCGGAGAGGTGTTCACGAACATGCGAACCACATCCTGATCGGCACCCCAGTCCGAACCACGCACGGTATCGGCGAAGTGAACGTCTTCGTTGTCGCCGACACCCTTAATGACGTTAGCCAGGGATGCCTGCATGCCGCCCTGCGCCGCCTTGGAGTGCGAACGCTTCGGAGGCACCAGCGACAAAACGATGGAGTCATGACCGCGACGCTTGGCAGCAACTGCCATACGCAAACCAGCCAGACCGCCACCGATCACCAGTACGTCGGTGTAAACAATCTTCATTTCAAGGTCTCCTTGATCCGTTAAGAGGATCCGCTTGAAAGAGAGTGCGGCAACCGCACCCTCAACAGCAGGGTCAAATTAACTTACTTCTTCCTCAGAACCTGCCCTGCGGCATTTCGTCCGCGGACAGCGCACAACCGCATGTTATTCCCGACGGGAAACAATCAGTTAATGCAAATGGGAATCCCAATGACGTAAACCAAAGCCTTTCGACCGTTTTACACACTCGGCAGGCTTTAATCCCCGCTTCGGTCTTTTAAGAGCTGTCGGTTTGACAACCCTTTCATGCTCGGCACTCTGAGATTCCCTTGTTTTGCCAAAAGGCAAGGCAATGCCGCCGCATCCAACCGCTGCAAGGTCATTCTCCGTCGGTCATTGCTCTAGGTAATTTTACATAGATATGAACAAAGGAATGCTTTTTTTAAGCACAACCACGCCCGGCCGACAGAGCCCTAGTTCGGAGCGCAGTCTAGATTCTCTACCTCCTCCGAACTATCGGGAAAAACCCTAGGCCACTTAGACTATATTCTTAGTTTTCTTATTTAAAAACAGTGAATTACATTAATCTTTGCAATTCTCAAAAAGTTTGTATTTAATCAAATATCCAATAATTTTTATATGCATACACAATCGCCTATACCACCTTATAGGTATTTTGCTGAAATTTTCAGACAAAATTCCTATTGCTGATACGGATTTTTTCAGTCTATTGAAGCGATTCTTTTTTCGATTGAAATAATCTATCAACTGACAAAGTTTGCTAGGATGAAGCGCGTATGCCCTCGTCTTGTTTCGAAGGGATGTTTTCGTTTCAAGGAAAAAACATGCGCACGATCATTTCAACTCCCCAAGCTCCGGCAGCCGTCGGCCCCTACAGTCAGGCCATTAAAGTTGGCAACACCATCTACTGCTCAGGACAAATCGGCCTGGAGCCGACAACCGGCATCCTACTCGAAGGAGTAACCGAGCAAGCTCATCGCGCCTTCAACAATATTCAGGCAGTTCTGACTGAGGCCGGAGCCCAAATGAAGGATGTCGTCAAAATCACCATCTTCATTACCGACATGAATGACTTTGCCAAGGTCAATGAAGTCATGGCCGAACACATGCCGACACCCTATCCTGCACGCAGCTGCATGCAAGTTTCTGCTTTACCCAAAGGAGCACTTGTAGAAGTTGAAGCGATTGCCGTCCTTTAATTAGCACCAAACGCGTACGGCCCTCGAAATATTTTTTTGACCCTAACTAAATGCGTGGCTTTTAATCGAAGATGCCCAATTCCAAGACAACAACCGGAACCACTAAGTCAGCGGATCGTACTGAGAAAAAAAACGCAGAACGGATTTCCGTAGCTGAAAGAGTTGCACGAATCGGGCTTGTCCATGATTGGGACTTCGTATTGCATCTACCGCTGAGATACGAAGACGAAACACGCATTACTGCCGTTAGGGACGTACGCGTTGGCGACTGGGTTCAGATTCAAGGCACTGTCGTAAGCAGCCGCACTCAAGGCGGGCGATACATGCAGCTCATTGCTTCTGTTTCAGACGGCACAGGCAGTTTGGAAGTTCGTTTCCTGCACTTTTATCCAAAGATGAAGGAACAATTTCGTGCAGGCAATACTCTTCGTCTCTACGGACAAATTCAACAACAGCCTCCCCAATACGGCGGCGGCCTGCAGATGCTGCATCCCAAAGTTCGCGAGCCGATTGACAGTACAAGCGAACTGCCGTCCACGCTGACGCCTATATACCCGGCTGGTGAGCATATTACGCAGACTTGGCTGCGCAAACGCATCGATCGCGCAATGCTTGATGTCGATCTCTCCGACATCGTACCTGCATCTTTTACTCAAGCTTTAAATCTGCCGAGTCTTCAGCAGGCGTTGAAAAATCTTCACCATCCGCTGCCCGGTGCCGATTTCAAAGCATACTCAGAACGCACGACACCAGAATGGAAGCGCTTGAAGTTTGATGAACTGCTCGCACAGCAAATCACTCTGCGGCATGCCAGAAGTCTGAAAAACTCGAAGTCAGCTCCTTCTCTTCCTGAAGTCCACGGTGGCTTGAGCGACAAGCTACGATCCGTTCTGCCGTTTTCTTTAACATCCGCTCAATCTCGCGTTTTACAGGAGATTTCGGCTGATTTATCCCGATGCATCCCTATGAACAGGTTGGTTCAGGGCGATGTCGGCTGCGGCAAGACCATTGTGGCTGCATTGGCTGCTTTGCAAGCCGTCGACAATGGGTTTCAAGCCGCTCTGATGGCTCCCACGGAAATCCTTGCAGAGCAACACTTTGAAAAACTTCGATCCCTGCTTACACCCCTTGAGATCAACATCGAACTTCTGGTTGGATCGCTTAAAGCCAGAGACAAAACACGCTGCCAGGCAATGATCGCCTCTGGAGAGGTAAACATTGTCGTCGGGACTCACGCACTTATTCAAGACGGCGTTAAATTTCATCGTCTTGGCCTTACCATTGTGGATGAACAGCATCGCTTCGGCGTATCGCAACGTCTGAAACTGCGCAGTTTCGGTGAGTCGGATGCGCTTTCTCACCTTCTGATGCTTTCAGCCACCCCGATTCCTCGCACTTTGGCAATGAGTTACTTGGCCGATATCGATGTTTCCGTCATCGATGAACTGCCGCCAGGACGTACCCCCATTGTTACGACGTTAATCAGCATGGAACGTATGTCCGAAGTTACTGCGGCCGTTGAGAGAGCTGTCCGCGGAGGCTCTCAAGTCTACTGGGTGTGTCCGCTCATTGAGGACAGCGACAAATCCGATTTGACAGCTGCCACCCTACGCTATACCAGTCTGTGCAATGAGCTGCCCTCATGCCGCTCGGCGCTGATTCATGGAGCAATGACTTCCGAAGACAAACAGAGCGTCATGTCCGCCTTCTGCGCCGGAAAAATCGATGTTCTCGTCGCTACCACCGTCATCGAGGTCGGCGTGGATGTCCCAAATGCCTCCGTGATGATCATCGAACATGCAGAACGATTTGGTCTGTCACAACTTCATCAACTGCGAGGACGTGTCGGCCGCGGCAGCAAAAAAAGCTTTTGTCTTTTGCTGTATTCCCCCTCTTTGTCTGAAATCGGCAGGCAACGTTTGAGCGTTATTCGCTCAAGTAGCGATGGTTTTGAAATTGCCCGTGAGGATCTGCGCCTACGCGGCCCCGGCGAATTCATGGGTGCTCGACAATCCGGAGCTCCGCTTCTTCGTTTCGCTGATATCAATACCGATGCTCAACTGCTTGAAACAGCAAGACAGGCAGCTCAGCATTGGCTCGCTACAGACCAGTCAAACGCACTTAAACATGCTCAACGATGGTTTGCAGGTGCTGGCGACTACCTGCAAGCGTGACCCAATAGTCGTATTTACCTCAAGCAGTCTATGCTTCGTCATACGATAAAAGGACCTTGAAAATGACACTAAACGAACTTCGTTATATTCTGGCCGTGGCTCGAGAACGCCATTTTGGTCGAGCGGCTGAATCCTGCCATGTTTCGCAGCCTTCTCTTTCTGTGGCAGTCAAAAAACTCGAAGATGAGCTGCAAGTTAAAATTTTCGAACGCCGCAGCAACGAAGTCACGCTAACTCCTACTGGCGCAGCCATCATTGAAGAAGCCGAGCAAATCTTGGCCCGTTGCGACAAACTCAAGGAATGTGCAGCTCAGGGGCGAGATCCTCTCACCGGCTCTCTGCGTTTGGGCGTTATCTATACGATCGCCCCATATCTCGTGCCGCACCTTGTAAGCAGTATCCGTGCACATGTTCCGATGATGCCGCTTATCCTTTCGGAAAATTACACTGCCGTCTTGCTCGAGCAGCTTAAAAACGGCCAAATTGACTGCGCTATTCTGGCACTGCCGATTTCGCAACCCGGCCTCATGATGCAACCTCTGTACGACGAGGACTTTGTTGCCGCCGTTCCCGCCGATCACCCGATCAGTCAACACGACAACATCATTCGAGAGCAGCTCAAGGACGAACCAATGCTGTTGCTCGGCAGCGGGCACTGTTTCCGAGATCAAATTCTTGACTTTTGTTCCGACATTGCCCGTTCGGAGGATTTCAGCAAAAAAGCCGTGGAGGGAACAAGCCTCCAGACCATCGTTTATATGGTCAGTCAGGGACTCGGCCTGACGGTCTTGCCTGCCAGTTCCGTCCCATACTACAGCCACAATCCTCTGATCAAAATTCTTGAATTTGAAAAGCCCAATGTTCCGCGCCGTCGTGTCGTGTTGGTTTGGCGCAAATCCTTCCCAAGAGCTGCCGCCATTGAAGCCATCACCAAAGCTGCCGGAAGTCTCAAACTCAACGGAGCAAGGATTCTGACATCTCTGCCTGCCGTCGCAGCTTGAGATAACGCACTCTTTTGCCAATCAATCTAAAGATTTTTACAGTTCACGATGAACAGACCGCTGAAACATACCGATCCTCGTTTCGTGCATAACGAAACCAACCATGTACCAGCACTATTCAATCCGCTGTCATGCGTGCTTTTTACCCTTTTGTTCACGCCCATGTTCGGCGGCTTTCTCCAAGGACTCAATTGGCGTGAACTCGGCAAGGATGAACTCGCCGCCCGCAGCATGGGCTGGGTCAAATGGTCTTTTCTCACGTTCGCTGCATACACCTTCGCGGAACCTTTTATTCGAGAAACATTTTTCGGACGCTACCTGATGATCGCCCTGTTCTTAGGTTTTTGGATCAGTTGGGTACTCTCGCTTGGGTGGAAACAAGTCGTTTACGTTAGAAAAAACGTACCCGTATACTCTAAAAAGCTGTTAGGCAAGTGCATCATGATAGGAGCATTCGGTTGGGTTGCATATACAGCCGTTGCTTTGACACTTGTTCTGTTTCTTCATGTGACTGGAATTGACCCTCTGCCGGCCGATGCTCCGATTCTCAATCAACAAAGTGCTCCGGCTCAGGTCAATCCCTCTGATGTCCCTTCTCAGATTGAGAAATGAAACGCAATACGGATCTTCGTTTTGAACTGCCCAAAAGCAAAGCTGTCAGTTCGGCAGGAGTTTTGGCTCTCTTGCAAGGTCAAGTACAAAGGACTTCCGAGCAACTGACAGATGAAAACACTGTTGCACAATGGCAGCGCGAGGCAGCGAAAGGGTCTCCCAATGCTCAGTACGAGCTTGCAAAATTGCTCACCAGCGGAAACCCCGTCTCTGCCGACAACCGCGCAGCTGTTAAATGGCTGAAAAAAGCTGCCGAAAAAGAGCATGCCGAAAGCCAACACATGCTCGGCGTCCTTATTGCCCGCGGTCAAGGCGTACGCGCGGATCCTGCCAAAGCCGCTTCTCTTTTCCGCGCTGCTGCAATTATGGGCAACGCAGATGCGCAATTTGATCTTGGACGTGCACTTGAATGGGGATTTGGCTGCACGGCAAATCCCAAAGAAGCACTGACGTGGTTCCGTCTTGCCGGCGCTCAAGGTCATGTTGCGGCTCAATTCAAAGTCGGCATGGCCTACGCTCGAGGACTCGGTTGCGAACCCAACCTGACGCAGGCCACTTCGTGGCTGCGCAAGGCCGCATTAAACCACCACTCACAAGCTGCGTATCAGCTCGGAGAACTCTACCTCCGTCCTGACAACCCAAGCGCGGATAATGCCGAGGCGTTTCGTTGGATCGCGGAAAGTGCACGTGCCGGTTTCGTACCCGCTCAGTATGCAATTGCGCTGTTTTACTGGTCTGGAAGAGCAGTAAAACGCGATATTCAAGAAGCCTACGCATGGGCTCGAAGAGCAGCTTCACAAAATTACGCGGCTGCTTTATTGCTGCTGTCCAAATTAACCGAAGAAGGCGCTGTCGGCACTGCAGACCCTTGCGCAGCGTATGCATTGGTATTGCGAGCGCAGCTTCTTGCCGACAGTGACGCTCTCCGACAGGAATCACAATTGCGACAACGTGAACTCTCGTTAAAACTGTCTACCAGCGGAATTCGTGCAGCCGAAATGATCTGCGAGGACTGCCCCGAAACAAAGACATTGCTCGAAGCGCTTTCACACAACAACCGCTAACAACGAATACCCTTTTTTGGGTATTCATCGCAATTTTTTCTTTTTTCACAAAAAAAAATCGTTGCAACCGCGTTGGGTTGCAACGAACAAATACCACTTAAGGAGATGCCAGAGGTTGAGACAGCTCTGGCCGCTCCCTCTCTGTACATCGGCATTAAATCATTTTTTTTCTTAAGAAACAATGTTGTTTTGATGTCAACTCAGTAGCGTTTGCAAAGAGATGTGTATCTCGCCTCTACACATTAAATACCTAATAAGTGGTAAATACAACGATAAAACCGCGATAATTCAAGCCCTCACGTTCGTTCTTGACAAATACAGTCTATCCACTGTCTTTTGTTTCATTGTTACAAATAGATACTTCTGATACCGCCATTCAATTCTTTGAGTTGAGAAGATATGGAAACTTGATTTGGATATGACTATACAGATTTAAGCATCAGACTAAGATAAACCTTGCCTTGAGAAATACGCTGCCGAAATTTTTGTGTTCTCACAAATTCAAAAAAAATTGCGTTTCCTCAATATTTTTTTACGAGTTTTGCCTTATTTCGCCTGAAACACTACTGCAATCCTTGATCGGCGGGGCTATCATTGTTGCGTTGTTTCACCTGGTTCGTTTGTGCGGCTTTTCCGTCTTGACGAACGCAACTTTCCAAGCGACAGGCCGCAGCATCGCGCATTTGACTGTCGCGTTACTCTTTTCACGGTGAAGCGGCTTTGATCAAACAAAAAATATGGAGATAGCCTATGAATCGCATGGAACTCGTTGAAAAGATTGCCGAAAAGAACGCCATTTCCAAGGCTGAAGCCAACCGAATTCTTGGTACGGTGATTGAGGAAGTCATGGCTGCTGTCAAGGGCGGTGAATCTGTCACGCTCGTTGGCTTCGGTACGTTCAAGCTGCAGGATCGTCCGGCTCGCACGGGTCGCAATCCTGCTACGGGCGCCACGATCACTATTCCGGCTGCCAAGGTGCCGAAGTTTGTACCGAGCTCCGCTTTCAAAGAATCTGTCAACACCTGCTGCTGCAAGAAGTAATTCTTCTCAGTTGCTCTGACAAGTTAGACCCGCAGTCGATTACGAATGCGGGTTTATTTTTTGTGGCAAATGCCATTCTGCTTTTGCAGTTTCACCCCAGCATCCTCGATACTCGTAACCTCACATACGACGCGTACAATCTCCTCTGACCTTATCTCAGGCAGACGTTCAACCGCTGCCAAATCGGTTTTCTCATCCGTTTTATGCTCACTTTTCGTAAGATTTCCAACATTGTCGTACCGCTGTCGCTTTCATTGTTACTGGTGACTGCAGGCAGCAGTTGTTTGGCTCGTGCTGTTACCGACCACCTCAATCGCACAGTAGAACTGCCCGATCGCGTAGAGCGTGCTGCCGTCGCCGACATCTTCCCCTACGCTTCCGTTGCTTGTGTATACCTCGGCGGATGCAACAAACTCGTAGCCATGCACCCCACAAGTATGACCGCAGCTCGAAACGGCCTGTTGGCAGAGCTATATCCGGAGGTCAAAACAATCAACACTCAGGTGATGCAAGGCGCAGAAGTTAATCTTGAAGCACTCATGGCACTCAAACCTGATGTGGTTTTCGTCAATGCCGGCAACAAACGATTGATAGAGCGGCTGGAATCTGCGGGACTCCCGGCTCTGGCCGTCAGCACAAGCAAATGGAACTACGACGTACTCGATACATACGAACATTGGATCGATCTGCTCGATCAAACTTTTCCAAATGAGGGCAACGCAAAAAAAGCACTGTCGAGAGCGCGTGAAATTGAAAAACTCGTTTCTGACCGCACGCACGAGATTCCCGAAGAAAAACGACGCCGCATTCTTTTCCTTGTGCAATACGACAGCAAACGAATCGTTACGAGCGGAAGTCGATTTTTTGGTCAATACTGGGCCAGTGCAACCGGCAGCATCAATGT
>DXSO01000005.1:10351-33650 GCA_019410445.1 Sutterella sp. | reverse complement strand
AGCTTATAACGAGCGCACGCAGGCGGGCTCATCACGTCATGTGAGCCAACATTTTCAAATCCGAAAACCGGAGAGTTAGTCACCAAACATTTTTTGCTTGATTTCGCGACGCTCTTGCGCTTCCAGTGAAAGAGTTGCCGTCGGACGAGCCAAAAGACGACGAACACCGATCGGCTCACCGGTTTCCTCACAGTAACCGTAGTCACCTTCGTCAATGCGCTTAATTGCCGCCTGCACTTTCTTCAGGAGTTTGCGCTCACGGTCACGCGTACGCAACTCGAGCGCATGCTCTTCTTCAATCGTGGCTCGATCAGCCGGATCGGGAACCACTGTTGACTCACGCAGGTTTTCCGTAGTCTGGCCGGCATTGTGGCGCAGTTCCGCCTCCATCTGGGAAAGACGGTTGCGGAAAAACTCAAGCTGCTGGTCGTTCATGTAGTCGGCTTCGGACATCGCCAACAGTTCTTGTTCGGTGATAGTTTTTTTTGTTGCCATACAAGTCGTTAGATCAACACTAGTTGTCTGCGTTTGACAAACGCTGCCGCCAATCCAACCCCCCGATTGCCCGACTTTCAAACCGCTTCTCAAACGCCAGGTTTTTTGAAGGCGCACACAATAGCACAAAAGCTTGAAATCTTTATGCTTTTAACAAATTGACTTGTAACGGTTTTCTAATTACGGCTCCGTCAAACAAGACTCAAAACCTTTCAAAATGGCCTCTTTTGGAAGTTTTCGTCCAATGATCACGAACTTGGTCTGAGGCTTGTCGTTCCCCCACGGCCCCAGTACATCAGCACCAAAGACCATATGCACACCCTGCACCACGCAACGGCGATCTGTGCCCTTAAGATAGAGCACGCCCTTGTAGCGCAGCATATCAGTTCCATAAACAGCCACAAGACTTTGCAGATACTGTTCGAAACGGGGCGCATCGAAAGGCTTATCAGACGTGAAGACAAACGCCGCCACATCATCTCCATGATGATGTTTGTGTGCCCCCGTAAGAAACGTTGGATCTACATCCAAAATATCATTCATGTTGAAGCCGTAAATATCCAACACCTTGTCAATCGACACATCACCCATGTTGGCAATCTCAATGGGAGCGCGCGGATTGATCGCCAGTAACCTTTGCTTAAGTGCTTCCAACTCATCGGCACTCACAAGATCAGCTTTGGAAATGAAGATGCGATCGGCAAAAGCGATTTGATCCAAGGCAACCTCCTCCTTGGCAATCGTCTCATCAGCATGCTTGGCATCAACCAGAGTCACCACACCATCCAGTCTGAAAAATGCTGCTACGGCGTCATCCATAAAAAACGTCTGACAAACCGGTCCCGGATTGGCCACACCAGTCGTTTCAATCACAACGTGATCGAAATCAATTTCTCCCTTCTCTCGCTGAATTCTCAGCTTAGTAAGCACTCGGGACAAATCACCGCGAATCGTGCAACAAATACAACCGTTATTCATTGTCACAATTTGCTCTGCGCCGTCTTGAACAAGCAAATCATTATCAATCGTTTGCTCACCAAGTTCATTTTCAACTACGGCTATCTTACGTCCATGCTTTTCCTTAAGAATTCGGTTCAAAAGGGTAGTTTTACCCGCCCCCAAAAAACCCGTCAGCACTGTTACCGAAATATCCGGTTCGCACATCGGATCAAAATCTTCCGTCATTTGTATCTATCCCACGCAAAAAGCGCCCTCTTTTCAGGGCGCCTTCTTCTAAACAATCCTAGTCGTTGAGCTTGAGGTGCAATCCCTTGAGATACTCTCCTTCAGGGAAGGTCATCAGCAAAGGATGATCCACACCAGCTCCAAAACGAGTCAAAGCCCATGCATCACGATGAGCGTCAATTACAGCCCCAGCGACAATTTTCTGGAATAAATCCGTATCGATTGCCCCCGAGCATGAGAAGGTAAGCAACTGACCGCCCGCGCGAAGCAATCTCAGACCATTCAAATTGATGTCCTTATAAGCCCTTGCGGCACGCTCCACATGATAGTGACTCGATGCAAACTTGGGGGGATCCAAAACTATGAGATCATACGAATCCCCCTCTTCTCGAGCTTTTCTCAAATACTCAAACACATCGGCCTGCTGCCATTTGCACACCTCCGGTGAAAACCCGTTGAGTTCAGCATTAGCCTGAGCACGTACAAGGGCCTCTGCGGAGGAATCAACACTGACAACCTCTTGCGCTCCACCTGCAGCCAACGCAAGTGAAAAGCCTCCTGTATAGCAGAAGCAGTTCAGTGCTCGAAGTCCTCGACCTGTTGCTTGCTTGAAGGCACGAGCGATATTTTGTGCTGCCAAACGACTTTCTCGTTGATCGACATAGAACCCCGTCTTATGTCCGACACGCACATCCACACCATATTTCACCCCGTCTTCAACCACCTCGATGATGGCTGGAGGTTCTTCACCAGCCAATAGTCCCACATGTTCCGGCAAACCCTCCCGCTTACGAGTCGCCGCATCCGAACGATCAAATACACCTCGGGCTCCCGTGCATTTCATCAAAGCGGCAACAATTTCATCGCAGTTAGCCTGAGCTGCCGCACTTTGAAACTGTGTCACAACCCAATCGCCATACATATCTGCAACCAGACCAGGAATTCCATCAGCTTCGGCAAAAACCAGACGACGTGCGTTGGTTCTCTGCAAAAGAGCTTGACGGGAAGCCACTGCTTTCTCAATGCGTTCGGTCAGAAAACCAGGTTCAGGAGCAGGTTGTCTCGCATAAGTAAACATACGCACACGAAGCGTCGATGCAGGAGACCAACCTCCAAATCCAAGTTCGACACCATCATGCGAGAGCACGCGCACAATTTCACCTGCAGCAATCTTCTCACCCTTATTGCCTGCTTTTGCTACCGCCGTGTCGTACACCCAAGGATGACGTCGCAGCAAACTTTTTTCTTTGCCTTTTTTCAGAACAATGTCATGCATAACTTTTCAAAAGTCCTTTAAAGCAGACCTACCATTAAAAATTCGCCTGGGGCAATTCAATTGACTCGAGATCAATTTCTCCAGTAAACACCGTGACAGCTGGCCCGGATAAAAAAACATGAGCAGTTAATCCCTCGGTCGTTCTTCCTTCCCACCGCACCCGTATGTCCCCACCTCGCATGTGGACAAGCACATCATCGTCAAGCAGTCCTCGACGAATTCCGCTGACAACAGCCGCACAAGCACCTGTTCCGCAAGCCAACGTCTCCCCAGCTCCACGCTCAAAAACCCTTAACCTGACCTCGTTTCGTGCAATCACCTGCAAAAAGCCTACGTTAACCTGATGTTCAAACAAAGGCATCCGCTGCAACGCACTGCCGACAGATTGCACAAGTTCCGTATCGAGATTGTCCACAACACAAACGGCATGCGGATTCCCCATGGAAACAATCGTCATCCAATGTGCTGTATCACCAATAACAATCTCATAAAGAGAGGCTTCTCTTTCTACCTTTGTTTTCAGTCCCTTGGATATGAATCCCACATCTTCAGGTTCAAACCGCGGCAATCCCATATCCACCGTTACCGTCCCATCTGCTTCTATTTGGGGGCGAATAACACCTCGAATCGTCTCGCAGGCAATTGTATTTTTGTCCGTCAGACCAAGTTCTCGTACAAAAACAGCAAAACAGCGTGCTCCATTGCCGCACATTTCCACTTCGCCACCGCTGCAGTTGAAAATACGATATTTGAAGTCCACATCGGGCAAATCACTGTTTTCGACAACCAACAACTGATCGCACCCAACTCCATAACGCCGATCACAAATAGCACGCACTCTCTCGGGAGTAAGCGTCAAAGCCTGCTTTGTGGCATCTAGCATGACAAAGTCATTACCCGCCCCCTGCATTTTGGTAAACCGCATTTTTATTCCTTCAACTCATACAGAAGACTTGATAGCCGTCTTAAATCATTCATACACAGAAGGTTCACCTTCTGGACGTGTTTTGAATCGTCGATGGGACCACAGATATTGATCCGGGAACCGAAGAATCCATTGTTCTAACTCTTGCGTGATGCGTCGCGTATCCGCCTCAACATCGTCAGTCGGATAATTCTCCCAGGCAGAAGATATGTGCACAACATACCCCTCAGACGTCATCTCGGCAATACACATACACACCTTGGCCTTCGTGATCTTTGCTAAACGACAAGCCATCGGCACAGTTGCTGCCGGTACGCCGAAAAACGGGATAAAAATAGAGTTTTTCCGGCCATGATCCATATCTGGAAGGTAATAAAAGGGCAACCCCTTACGCATAGCACGAATCACAGCTTTAAGATCATCCTTCCCATGCTTGGCTATCAGCTCCGGTTCTGCAAAACGGAGGCGACCTGCCAATGCCGCTGCATCCCAAACCGGATTAGCCTGCCGCTGATAAAGCGAACACCCCCTCACATGCAAATTCAACCCAATACCCGCCGCATCAAGCCCTACAAAGTGCGGCGCAATTACGATCAGGTTCTCTCCCTTGGCCACTGCTTCAGTAATGTTTTCCACACCCTCAAAATGCACCATCTCGGCAACCTCTTTTCGAGTGCCACTCCACAAGACGCCGTGATCAAGCGCAGCCCTCATTAGGTTTTTGTAAAAGCGTTTTGCAATATCCCTGCGTTCAGCCTCGGTCTTGTCCGGAAAACACAAACGCAGATTTGTCAACGTCACATGTCGACGCTTTGGAACCAAAATCCAAAACAAGAACGCAAGCCACCCGGCCAATACAGATCGGCCTTTTATAGGCATCGCGCGTAGACTTTTAATAATCGAGACCCAAAATCTCGATAGAAGGTTGAAAAACATGAGCTGGAAAAATTCTGACTGAATTTTTTGATTTTAACAGTCCGCACAGAAATCCCTCGTACGGATACAACCATCAAGCTTAAGGCCGTCTCCGAGAGAAAGAATTGCATTCATGTTCCAAAGCAGAAACGACTGTTGAAACCAACGACAGACCGCTATACTTTTCGACCGATTTGAGAATATCGACACAGCTCACTCATTCCGTTTTCACTCGCATGTCCGCTATACGTACCTCGCTCAGCCTTATCATCAGTGCTGTACTCGGCTTTGCCGTCGTTCATGCCGCTTCACCTCTGGCCTTTGATTCAACGCAAGGCCCTGACAAGCTTCTCGCTCAAAAAGCCGCACAAGACTCTGAGATCATCAGAAACCTTTTAGTCGGAGAATTCGCTTTGCAAAGCGGGGATGCCGAATTGGCTTGGAAAGCTTTCTTGGCCGTTGCCCAAAAGGGACATTCTGCCGATGCTGCAGGCCGAGCCTTTGATATTGCAGAACAAACCAATAACGAAGATGCGGCAGAACAAGCCCTTCAAATCTGGACCGCCCTCGATCCTAATAATCGACAGGTTCGCCTCGGCAAAGCCGAGCAATTGTTTAGCGAAGGCAACTACAAGGAAGCCGGCAAACTGATCGAAGGTCTGATTCAAGCGGCCGGAGATCCTGCCGGGGCTTTGAATGAATTGTCAGAGATGTACCGTCTGGCACCTGAAAAAGACAAGTTCTATCGTGAGTTTGTGCGAATCGCCAAAGACCTTCAAGAGGATCCTCGAGCTCAACTTGTGCTCTCTGAACTGGCCACTCGGGCTCGCATGTCGACTGAAGCTGCTTTGCACGCCACTAAAGCCATGGATTTGGCGCCTGACAGTCCTCATGTGATCATGAAAGGTATTGATGCCGAGTTTCAGGATAACCCCAAAAAAGCCATGCAACGACTGAAGGAGTTCCTCAAGCGTCACCCGGATTCGCTTGAGTTGCGACTGGCTTACGCAAAATCACTTTTGCGCACAGGCAATTCCGAAACCTTGGAAAAAGAACTCGCAAAACTTGAACAAATCAGTCGTCATGATGCCCATAGCATGATGCTGCTTGGCATGATCGCTGAAGAAGGACATTTGTACTCTCGTGCCGAGTCTTATTACAAACAATATTTAACCTTATTGAGCAAAACCGAAAAAGGTGCCTTATTACCCGACACAGCCTACGTGCGGCTGGGCATGGTCAAACTAGCTCAAGGCAAAAAAAATGAGGCAATTGACTGGCTTGACCGCGTAGAAGGCGGCGATCACTACGAAGCAGCCCGCATAAAACAAGCTGAACTACTGGCAGAAACAGGCAATATCGAAAAATCTTGCAGTGTACTTCGCACCATCCGAACCAATGACCCCAAACGAAAGATGAGCCTGGAAGTTGCGTGCGCAGAGCTCTACCTAAAAGCAGAGCAGATCGACCCAGCCATTGACGTATTGATCGAAACACTCTCGAGCGGCCCCTCGAATCCAGAGCTTCTTTACAAAACGGCAATCATGGCAGCTCAGCACGACCGCTTTGAAGATGCCGAACGACTTTTTGAACGCTTCATAAAAGAGAACCCCGACAACCCCAACGGGTGGAATTCCCTAGGGTTCCTTTGGGCTGATCGCGCAATAAAGCTGGACAAAGCGGAACGTTATCTGCAGAAAGCGCTGGAATTGAGCAAAGGACAAGATGCTTTCATCATTGATTCCGTCGGTTGGCTCCGTTATCGTCAAGGTCGCCTCGAAGAAGCGGAAAAACTCATTCGTAAAGCTCAGTATCAGCAGCCTTCTGATACAGAAATTGCACTCCATCTGGCCGAAATTCTGTACGTTGTCGGCAAATCTGTTGAAGCCGACAGTTATATCGCATCCGTCCTTGAGGGAGAGCCGAACAATACGAAAGCCAAAGAGTTGCGAGCTCATCGAGGTCCTGCCAAATAATGAAACGACGTTTCCTGCTTTTAACCACCCTGCTTCTTACAAGCGGTTGCTCCGTTCTGCATCCCATTGATACCATCGAACAAAGTGGACGGTTTTCGTTGCGTGTCGACCATGACGGCAAAAATAACAACCTTAGCGGTCGGTGGAGATTGATCGAGAATGCGCGCATCACTGAGCTTACGCTTATGACTCCCCTATACGGCATTCTCGCCCGCATCACGATAACGGACAGCGGAGCCACGCTTGAGAGACCTAACAAATCGGGAAATAATGCCTTCGATTCTGCCCCCTCAGCTGAAGAACTAATGCTGCGACATCTAGGTTTTTCTTTTCCAGCAAACATGCTCTCAGCATGGCTCTCAGGACATCCTTGGAAACAATTACCTTCCCAACGTACATCAGAGGGCTTTTTACAGTCCGGTTGGTCCGTTTCCGTAAAACGGACAAAAGAAAATGGCACACCTGCTCTCGTCGTAATCAGCCAATCTCCAAGTTCTTCGCAAGCAGGCATCACCGTCTACCTCACCATCGAGTAGCGCCACAATGATTACCCAACGCCTTGACATTCCGGCTCCAGCCAAACTCAATCTTTTTTTGCATGTAATCGGACGCCGCGAAGACGGCATGCATTTACTCGAATCGATTTTCGTGCTCGTTGACCTCAAAGACGAGATCACACTCGAATTGGATGTCAACGGCACAATCTCAAGAACTGGTGACATCATTGGAGATCCAGAAAAAGATTTGTGCATTAAAGCTGCCCGGATGTTGCAAAAAGTCAGCGGAACGCAGCTTGGTTGCCGCATTCATGTTCGAAAGCACATTCCAGCCGGTGCCGGCATGGGGGGAGGATCCAGTGATTGCGCCAGTACTCTTCTTGGCTTAAACCAAATTTGGGGACTTAATTGGCCACAAGAAAAGCTTCTATCACTCGGAGAAAAACTTGGAGCCGATGTACCGTTTTTCATCTTTGGTCACAACGCCTTTGCTCAGGGAACCGGCGGAATTCTTGAAAAAATTGATGTACCCCCAGCTTGGGCAGCTATCCTCATGCCATCATCGCCGACCTCTACTGCACTGATTTTTCAAGATCCAGTCTTGACAAGAGACACGAAATCCTTGAAAATTCCGTCTCTTTCTCAGCAACTTGTTAATCAGTGGCCCAAACTCATCGGTCATAATGATTTGCAGTCTGTTGCGGTTCGGATCAATCCTGAAATTGGTCTTGCTTTGGAAGCACTTGGATCCGATGCCCGCATGACGGGATCTGGATCTGCTGTTTTCGCTCTTTTTAAAGACGAAGCAAGTGCCCGCAAGGCTCTTACAAACATACCCCAAAATATGACTGGGTATGCAGTGAAGATTCTTCAGGAACATCCGTACTTAGCTAACGGTCGCTGATAAAGACACAATATGGTTAGGGGTGTCGCCAAGCGGTTAAGGCACCGGATTTTGATTCCGGTATGCGAAGGTTCGAATCCTTCCACCCCTGCCAAAGCACTGCTTGTGCAGTGTTTTTTCTGCACAACGGACTGCGAAAGCATCATGGAAATTCTTTGCATTTTGCAAAGAGCGTTCTAGACTGCTTGGCGCAGTTTTAGTTTTTTTGGTCAAAGAAATTTGACCAAAGGTGCGTTTCGCACCGAAAATTTCTGCTTCGTTAACTCGTGCATACACCCACTCCACAGAGGGTAAAAATGATTTCTGACAGCCTGAAGGTCTTCTCTGGGAACGCCAATCCCAAGCTCGCTCACGCAGTGGCTCAGTACCTGAACATCCCGCTCGGTCGAGCAACCGTCAACCGCTTTTCCGATGGAGAAGTTATGGTTGAAATCAATGAGAACGTCCGTGGCTGTGACGCTTTCGTGCTCCAGAGCACCTGTGCACCGACCAATGACAATCTGATGGAACTGATGATCATGGTTGATGCTTTGCGTCGCGCTTCCTGCCGTCGCATCACTGCCGTGATGCCTTATTACGGTTATGCCCGTCAAGATCGTCGTCCGCGTTCTGCACGAGTGGCTATTTCGGCGAAGGTCGTGGCAAATATGCTTCAGAGCGTCGGCATTGATCGCGTCCTCACCATGGATTTGCATGCTGACCAGATTCAGGGCTTCTTCGATGTCCCTGTCGACAACATCTACTCGACTCCTGTTCTGCTCAATGACTTGGTCTCTCACCAGTACCCCGATCTGATGGTGGTTTCTCCCGACGTCGGTGGTGTGGTGCGCGCCCGTGCTATGGCCAAGGAGCTCGGCGTTGATCTCGCCATTATCGATAAGCGCCGTCCGCGCGCCAATGTGGCAGAAATCATGAATATCATCGGTGAAGTCAAGGGACGTACTTGCGTGATCACTGACGACATCGTTGATACGGCCGGCACGTTGTGCAATGCAGCAGGTGCTTTGAAGGAGCGCGGAGCCACTCGAGTGTTGGCATATGCCGCTCACCCCGTATTCTCCGGTAACGCCATCGAACGCATTAAGAATTCCGCTCTTGACGAAGTGGTCGTCACCGATACGATTCCGCTTCGTCCAGAAGCCCAAGAATGCCCCAAGATTCGCCAGCTTTCCTGTGCACCGCTTGTGGGCGAAACGATTTCGCGTATCGCACGCGAAGACTCGGTCAGCGAGCTTTTTAACGAATAATTCGCTACAATCCGAGTCCTTTTTTGGAAACCTGTTCGCAGCTGGTCGCGGCTGCGAACACTTTTTTGTTTATTTTGAGGTAATTACCCATGAAATTCACCGCCGCCACCCGCGCAACGCAAGGTACGAGTGCGAGCCGCCGCCTTCGCCGCGAAGCCAAGGTTCCCGCAATCCTTTACGGCCTGAACCAGCCTGCAGCCATGATCGAAATCGATCACAACGAAATGTTCTACGCACTGCAGAAGGAAAAGTTCCATTCCTCCATCCTGACGATGGAACTCGACGGTGTCGAACAGCTCGTGGTTCTGCGTGCCTTCCAGATGCACCCCTACAAGAATCTGGTAATGCACATGGACTTCCAGCGCATTGACCCGAACGCTAACGTGACGATGCGTGTTCCGCTGCACTTCTTCGGTGGCGAAAACAGCCCGGCTGTCAAAATTGACAAGGGTCTCATCAGCCATCTCGTGAGCTCCGTGGAAGTTTCTTGCTTGCCCAAGGATCTGCCTGAATACATTGACGTCGACATGTCCGGCATGACCAGCCAGACCACGTTGCGTGTTGGTGACATCACTCTTCCGGCCGGAGTGACCGCTGTCAGCCCCGAAACTCCGGTGGCTACGGTTGCTAATGTTGCCGGTGACGATGCTGCCACCCCTGCTGCTTAATCAAGCAATTCATTGCTTTTCAACGGCCGTGCTTTTGCGGTACGGCCGTCCGCAGCTCAAGCCCGTTCCTTGCCTAAGATATTCATTGAATATCTCTAGGGAAACGGGTTTTTTTGTTGTGTAAACATTTCGCATTTGACCTTTTTGTTTGAGACCTCTTTCCATGACCTCCGCCTTTGCTCCTTTGGGGCTTTCTGAAAAAATCTGCGAGACTATTGCGCGTCTGGGTTTTGAAGAACCCACGCCAATTCAGTCTGCGGCAGTCCCCGAACTCATCAAAGGCGGCGATGTCCTCGGACAAGCCGCCACCGGCACGGGCAAGACCGCCGCATTTGCACTGCCTGCCGTCGAGGTATTCTCAGGAACCGAAGCTAAGCCTGGATCCCCTCGCGTCTTGGTATTGACACCAACTCGCGAGTTATGCCTGCAGGTCTGCGAAAGCTTCGTAAATTTCGGGCAGGAAACTGGTCTTATCACTTGTCCGATATATGGAGGACAAGACTACACACGTCAGATTCGCCTTTTGAAGCGAGGAGTTCATGTCGTTGTAGCCACTCCTGGACGAGCTCTCGATCACTTGCATCGCGGCACACTTGATTTGTCGCAAGTGCAGTTCTTTGTCATGGATGAAGCCGATGAAATGCTTGACATGGGCTTTGCTGACGAATTGGAAGAGCTCACAGCCGCTTTGCCACAGCAGCATCAGACAGCTTTATTTTCCGCCACACTACCTGAACGTATCCTTGAAATCGCAAACAAGCATTTGCGAAATCCCAAGCATATCGTTATCGAAAAAAATACCTCTGAGGAAACTCCGCGTGTACCTCAAGTAGCCTACGTTGTGTCACGACCTCACCGCTTGGCGGCACTGGCGCGCATTCTCGAGGTAGAAGAAGCTCCTCTTGCCATCTGCTTTGCTCGTACCCGAGTAGAAGTCGATGAAGTCACGGAAGCCATGCGAGCCCGCGGCTTTGCAGTTGAAGCACTGCATGGCGGACTTGATCAAGCTAGCCGGGATCGTGTCATGAAACGTGCTAAAAACGGTTCCATCGAACTTATTGTCGCTACCGATGTTGCCGCACGAGGCATCGATCTCGAAAATCTTTCTCACGTGGTCAATCTAGGGTTGCCCGCTTCACCGGAAACGTATGTTCATCGCATTGGTCGAACTGGCCGAGCAGGTCGAACCGGTACAGCAATTTCCGTCATTGAACCCCGTGAGCATCGCCGACTTCGCTTTTTGGAATCGCATACTAAAACCAAAATCGAAGTGCGTACGGTTCCAACACTTACCGATGCTCGCGCCAAACGACTTTCTGCACTCAAAAATGCCTTGGCGGAAGAACTGACCAACACCGAGGAACTGGAGCGCTGTCGAGTGGTTGTAGAAGCACTCTGCTCAGAATTTGACCCCATGGAAGTTGCCTGTGCAGCCGTTGCCTTGGCAAACAAAGCCGTCCATGGCGATGGCACAGAAGAAGAAATTCCGGCTGCGACACCTTTTGAACGTCCTAAGCGAGAAAAAAACCGTCCCCATCGGCTAACCGAAGCGCCGGAGGCAGGCATGAGCCGCATCTACATCAGCACAGGTCACAAAGCAGGTGTACGTCCCGGAGATATCGTTGGTGCTATTGCCAATGAGGCAGGGATTCCCAGTCGGAAAATCGGAGCGATCGAAATCACGGAATCTTTTACTCTTGTTGAAGTCGAACAATCCGTTGCTGCAGCTGTGATCGACTCACTCGGTGAAAGCACCATCAAGGGACGCCGTGTCACAGTGCGTTTTGACCGCGCTCCCAAACGCTTTGAGGATGATGCACGGGGCAATGTCGGCAACACGCATACACAAGCTAAGGACAAACGAAAATCCTGGCATAAAGATGATCGCAGTCAGAAGCGGGATGGAAGATTCAAAGACAAAAAGAACAGGTTTTCCGACACGTCTCGTTTTTACGAATAAGCTCTCGCTAAAGATTCACTAAAAAAAGGATAGCTATGGCTCGTAAGCCCATCGCCCTCATCGTCGGACTCGGCAATCCTGGCGATGAATATCGCCATACTCGGCACAATGTCGGTTTTGACTTTGTCGATCGACTTGCTGCCAGCAAAGGTGCTCATTTCACTCATCAGGCCAAATTCTTCGGCGAAACCGCGCGCATTTCAACTCCCGCCGGTGACATCTGGCTTCTGAAGCCCCTGACATATATGAATTTGTCTGGTCAATCAGTGCAACCCCTAGCTGCTTACTACAAGATTACTCCCGAAGAAATCCTGATCGTGCATGACGAACTTGACCTTGCTCCAGGAACCATGCGCCTGAAATTCGGAGGTGGTGCAGCAGGGCATAACGGTCTGAAGGACATCACTCAACGATTGTCCACACCGAATTTCTGGCGTTTGCGTATCGGGGTTGGGCATCCGAGGAATTTGTGCCCGGACATGGCTGTGGTCGATTGGGTGCTCGGACGACCAACGGGCGAACAATCAGAGGGAATTTCATTGTGCTTAGATGGCGCAATCAAAGCCATTGATAATCTCTGTCTAGGAAAGTTCGATAATGCAGAACGAACTCTTGGCAAATATGCACATCCTCCTAAACCTGCAAAAACCGAAAAGCAGCAAGAAACTGACACCGAAAGTCACTAAGCGGAACCTCTGAAAAAGTTCCGTTTGCTAAGCCATAATTAACTGATTTACTTTTTTCGTACAGGAATTCACCGCCATGGGACTCAAATGCGGCATCGTTGGTTTGCCCAACGTCGGCAAATCCACTATCTTTAACGCCTTGACTAAGGCCGGCATCGCTGCAGAGAATTATCCGTTCTGCACCATTGAACCCAATGTGGGTATTGTCGAAGTGCCGGATCCTCGTTTGCAAAAACTTGCAGAAATCGTTTCTCCCGAACGCATCGTGCCTGCCACAGTCGAATTTGTGGATATCGCAGGTCTTGTTGCCGGTGCCAGCAAGGGAGAAGGACTTGGCAATCAGTTCCTTGCCAATATTCGTGAGTGCGATGCTATCGCACATATCGTCCGTTGCTTTGCCGATGACAATGTTGTCCATGTTGCCGGCAAAATTTCCCCATTAGACGACATTGAAGTTATCAACACTGAGCTTGCTCTGGCTGATCTTGCTTCCGTGGAAAAAGCCCTCAATCGTTGGAGCAAGCAAGCCCGTCAAGGCGGTGACAAAGAAGCTCTCAAACTCGTACAGGTTCTCGAAAAAATTCTGCCCTTCCTCAATGAAGGCAAGCCTGCACGTGCCGCTCAGCTTAGCAAGGAAGAACTTCTTACCATTCGACCGCTCTTTTTGCTCACACTCAAGCTCGTCATGTATGTGGCCAACGTCAACGAAACAGGGTTCGAAAATAACCCGCTGCTTGATGCTGTCAAAGAACTTGCGGCAGGAGAGAATGCTCCTGTTGTCGCTGTCTGTGCTAAAACCGAAGCTGAAATCGCAGAACTCGATGAAGAAGACAAGGCCATGTTCCTTGAAGACATGGGCATGCACGAACCCGGACTCAATCGAGTAATTCGCGCCGGCTATGATCTGTTGGGCTTGCAAACCTATTTCACCGCTGGTGTTAAAGAAGTTCGAGCTTGGACAATTCACAAAGGAGACACTGCACCTCAGGCTGCAGGTGTCATTCACACCGATTTTGAACGTGGCTTTATCCGCGCTCAAACCATCAGCTACGAAGATTTCATCACTTACAAGGGAGAAAAGGGAGCTCAGGAAGCTGGCAAAATGCGCGCCGAAGGCAAGGACTATATCGTTGCCGATGGTGATGTCATGAACTTCTTGTTCAATGTCTAAAAAAACTTCTTGAGGTGCTCTGATACCTCGTTTCTATACCCCTTCCGAGTTTGGGCTCGAAAGGGGTATTTTTCATTCAAACCCCGAACGCGTGAAGTATCGAATCTTTCGAGCATCTCGCTTTGTCGGTCTTCCCTTTCGAATCGCCAAAGCTGGTTCAGCTGCCAGCTTCCGTATTGCGGCATTTTCCTCACGCAAAATACGTGATTCGTCAGTTTCTCGATAAAGAGTCTGCGCCACAGAAGCTGGGCCACGCACCGTAGAAAGAGCCTCGATATAGACAGTAAATTTTTCCTCGCCGCGAGTAATCTCCAATCGATCGCCTGCCCTAACTTCTCGTGATGATTTAATCCGATTGCCTTCGAGACGAACGCGCCCAAGCTCAACAGCTTCCTGAGCAAGCGTACGCGTTTTAAAAAATCGAGCGGCCCAAAGCCATTTGTCGATACGAACGGACTGAAGTTCTGTCATGTGTCAAATTTAGCAAAGAGATTTGAAAAGTTTAGCCGCAATTTCGCTTCGTAGAGAAAAGCGCTGTCGCGGTAAAATGGTGTGTTTAGCTAAGCCTTTTACATCATTGATATGAACGATACAATCAACTACGACGGTGCGATTGCACTCGGCCGCGAAGTTCTTTTGCACGAAGCACAAGCCGTCAGAGACCTTGCCGATACCTTGGATGCGAATCACTTCGGTCAAGCAGTTGAATTACTACTCAACTGCAAAGGTCGGGTCGTCGTCAGCGGTGTAGGCAAATCCGGTCACATTGGCCGTAAGCTCGCGGCAACGCTCGCCTCGACTGGAACGCCCGCTTTCTTCGTACATGCCGCAGAAGCCGCTCACGGAGATCTAGGCATGATCACCGTCGATGACGTAGTCATTGGTATTTCCTATTCAGGAAGCTCCAATGAGCTGCTTACAATCGTGCCGATCATTAACCGTGAAGGGGCGAAATTCATTTCAATCACGGGAAATCCCAATAGCCCGTTGGCTCGCCACGCCGATGTAAATCTCAACGTGCATATTCCATTTGAGGCCTGTCCTTTAAATTTGGCTCCTACATCCTCAACAACAGCCACGCTGGCAATGGGCGATGCTCTGGCTGTTGCTTGCATGCACGCCAAGGGCTTTACCAAGGAGGATTTTGCACGTTCTCATCCGGGTGGAGCTTTGGGACGTAAGTTACTTACCCGTGTCAGAGATGTCATGCGAACCGGCGAAAAAGTGCCCGTTGTCCCCACCGGCACTACCGTACTCGACGCTACGCGTGAAATCACCAAAAAACACATCGGGATGACTGCTGTTGTCGATACTGAAAATCGCGTTCTCGGCATCTTCACCGAGGGCGATTTGCGCCGACTAATTGAGAAACAGGGCGATATTCGCGGCATTCTCATTGACGATGCCATGACGAAAACTCCCGCCACCATATCTGCCGAAGCAATGGCAGCTTCCGCCGCCAAAGTCATTGATGAACGCATGATCAATCAATTATTGGTCATTGATGAGAATCGACATCTCATCGGTGCGCTTCATATCCATGATCTTATGACTGCCAAGGTGATCTGATGTCCGATCTTTTTACACGCGCCAATTCCATCCGCCTGGTTGTTCTGGACGTCGACGGGGTTCTCACCGACGGTTCAATTTGGACAGGTGAAAATGGTGAACTTGTCAAACGCTTTCATACTCGAGACGGTCTGGGCATCAAAATGCTGCACGCTGCAGGAATTCCTGTAGCCATTCTGACTGGTCGCCTGTCGGCACAAACAGCCGCTCGAGCCCAGGAACTTGGTATTAACTGCGTGAAGCAAGGCAAGCGATTCAAAACCCGCGCATGGGAAGAAATTCTCGCCGAACATGGAGTTTGCGCAGAAGAAACTGCCTACATGGGAGACGACGTCCCTGACATTCCCATCTTGCAGCGAGCAGGATTTGCTGCTGTTCCCTTTGATGCTTCCGAAGAGGTGATGTCTTTGGCCCACTGGATAAGTCCTAAGAACGGCGGGAATGGAGCAGTTCGCAGTCTTGCTGAGTTCATCCTGCGCTCTCAGGGAAAGTGGGATAGTCTCATCACCAAGCACTACATTCAAGGAGACCTTTCGTGAAGGTCTATCTGCGCGACAGAATTACCGCAGGCTTGGGAATCGGAGTTCTAGCCACCGTTGCGGCCATGAGCTACTACTACTCGATTCATTCCGAGACCGAGGCTTTGCGTGCTGAAATTTTCCGAGAATCTCCGGACTTCACCAGCACAAATATCGCTTTAACGCAGTTTAGGCCTGATGGTACGGCCGAGCGGCGTATTTTTGCAGACTACGCAGAACACTATGAAGACGGGCGTATGACCAGTATTCGGCCTAGACTAGTGACGCTGTCTGTTGATGAACCACAAATCAAAGCCAGTGCCGATACCGGTATCAGCACGGACTCAGGCGAGACCGTAAACTTTATCGGCAACGTGATTGTCACACGTGCCGGTGACCATGAAAATGCCCCCATGCGTTTCGAAACAGAACAGCTTACAGTCTTCCCCGATACGGAAATTTTTGAGACTGACGCTCCCGTCAAACTCGTCAATGGTGCCGATGTTACAACTGGAATCGGAATGACGTTTGACAATGTTGAGCGCACCGTGAATATTCATAGCAACGTAAAATCAAGCTTTGCACCGCGCAATAAAAAGGATTAATTCGAGATGCGTTTGAAACCGATTTCTGTGCCGCTTATTCTCGGAGTGGCTCTCATGACGGCTCTGGAGGCTGTTCACGCTGAAACTGCCGATCGCGACAAGCCCATTGAAATCAATGCCGATAATTTTCAAGGCGATGAAGTGGCGCAAACTGCGATTTACACAGGACGCGTTGAAGTGCATCAGGGAACACTGGAAATTCTTGGCGACAAATTAACCATTTCGATTTCCCCC
Source organism: Sutterella sp. (assembly GCA_019410445.1). Taxonomy (GTDB): domain Bacteria; phylum Pseudomonadota; class Gammaproteobacteria; order Burkholderiales; family Burkholderiaceae_F; genus Duodenibacillus. The sequence continues at coordinate 16,819 of DXSO01000005.1, read as the reverse complement.
GAAGGCTATCGAACAATCACTGTAACGGGTAATCCTGTTCGAATGAAGGAACGCCGCGATGCCAAAACACCCGGTGTCGAAGAGTGGGTGCACGCCAGTAGCCTGACTGCCGTTTATGATGAACAAACCGATGTCGTGACACTCACGGAATTGGCAAAGCTCGCTCGCAGCGAAAATGGTCTTGTTAAGGATTCCAGTGCCGGCGAAAAAATCGTCTACAACCTTCGCACCGCGCGTTCACGTGTTGAAGGTGCTGTTGTCGACGGCAAGCGCAATCGCGTCTCCACCGTATTGGCTCCGCGTAAGAAAAATGGTGAACAGGCTCCTGCAGCAAGTACTGGAGCGCAAGCTCCCATGCAAGGTTCCACTCGCCTGAGCCAATGAAATCATCAACCAACCATTTAGAGAGATCGGTTTTGTCTGATACGCAGATTGATACGCTCACAGCCAGAAATCTGATGAAGCGCTACGGAGCACGTAAGGTCGTACGTGATGTTTCTGTCAGCGTCAAAAGCGGTGAGGTAGTCGGACTCTTGGGTCCTAACGGGGCTGGTAAGACCACAACCTTTTATATGATCGTTGGGTTGGTTCCTCCCAACGGAGGCGACATCCTTTTAAACGACAAGCCCATTACGCATTTGCCAATTTTCAAGCGTGCCCGACTGGGTGTGTCTTATCTTCCGCAAGAGGCCAGTGTCTTTCGCAAATTAACAGTCGAAGACAATATCCGCGCCATTCTTGAGCTACAGTACGACAAGACGGGAGGAAGACTTTCACGTACCGAGATCGAAAAGCGGCTCAACAATCTCCTCGATGAGCTGCAAATTCAGCATATCCGCACCAATACTGCGTTGTCTTTGTCTGGCGGCGAACGTCGTCGAACAGAAATTGCCCGAGCACTGGCTGCTGATCCGAGTTTTATTTTGCTCGATGAGCCATTTGCCGGCGTCGATCCCATTGCTGTGATTGAAATTCAACGCATTGTTCGATTCCTGAAAGATCGCGGTATCGGTGTCTTAATTACCGATCACAACGTGCGCGAAACTTTGGGAATTTGCGATCACGCCTACATCATCAATGAGGGTGAGGTGCTCGCACAAGGTTCTGCCGAAGAAATCATTTCCAATGAATCGGTCAGAAAGATTTACCTTGGCGAAAATTTCCGCATGTAACCCTCGGACAGGACCTGCGCCATGCCCACTCCGAGAGCCGCTCTCACCCAGACCCTAACCCAAAGGACTCAGTTATCTCAGCAACTGCGGCAGTCCGTGGAACTCTTGCAGCTTTCCGGTCCTGAACTGCAGCGTGAAATAGACTTCCAACTGTCCGTTAATCCTTTGCTCAAGCTCGATGACGATTCCTGTCTTTCGTTGCAAGGCAACCAAAGCAATGGCGACAACGGCAGTGAAGTCAAACATGAAGCAACGCCTGTTTCGGTCATTGAAGCGGGCGTTGCTCACGACTTCCGAGAGCCCAACTATCTCACCTGGCGCTCAACAATTCCCGACGGAGAAGACTTCGATCCCTACAGTACCATCAGTGTCGAAGAATCCTTAAGTGACCATCTGTTGCAGCAACTTGGTTGTTTGCACTTATCGTCCGATGAGCGAGAGCGCTGCATGTGGATTATCGGCAATCTTGACGACCAAGGCTTTTTACCTGATTCACTTGAAGAGCTAGCTCGTGACTGTAAACAAATGACCGGCAATGATGGAGACGCATTGGCCTGGCGAACCGCTCTTTATCTCGTGCAAAGCTTTGATCCTGCAGGCATAGCAGCCAATGGTCCGACCCAAGCTCTACTCATTCAGCTCTCTCGACTGCAATGCTCTGAGTCTTTGCGCAGTCTTGCTCGACGCTTGTTGACGGAAATGCCAACGGCCTTAGTCAGACGCGACTATAAAAACGCAGCCAAGGCACTGGACGACACTGTGCACAATATTGAACAAGCTCATGGCCTGATCTTGTCTCTTAATCCTCATCCTGCAGCCGCATTTTCAGACACACAGCAAGCCAGCTGTGTGATTGCAGAAGTTCTTCTGCGTAAAGATGCAACTCGATGGAAAGCCTTCTTAAATCCTGCTGTCGTAACCAAATTGCATTTTGATGAAGAAACTTTTGATCTCTTGACAAAAGCAAAACTCAATGGGCAGGATCTTTCCGAATGGCGTACACGCGCCCGTGACGCTAAGGGGTTCGTGCGCGCTCTTGAAATGCGCTACTCCACCATCACGGCTGTAGCTCAAACAATTGCAGACTTGCAGTCTGACTTCTTTACTTTGGGGCCCAAAGCACTCAAACCCATGGGACTCAAAGACATCGCTCAACGCCTAAATCTATCCGAATCAACAATCAGCCGAGCCGCCGCCGGAAAGTATCTGCAGAGCCCCTCAGGCACATTTGAACTGAAATACTTTTTCTCAAGTGCACTGTCAAGCGATGATGGTGAAATTGCCAGTGCGGCAGCCAGACGCCTTATCGTTGAAGCCGTTTCTAAAGAAGATCCCTCCAAACCGCTTTCTGATGCAGCAATCGTGGATATTCTGTCGCAACAAGGCATTCATTTAGCTCGACGAACGGTTGCCAAATACCGAGAAATCGAACAGATTCCACCCAAAAGTCTTCGCAAAAAGATCTCCTGATAAGTCACGCTCAAGGCGACTTTTCTTTAAGGCGGTACAATGCGCAAGGTTACAACTCAAGTCGGTAGAGATCTGTTTACTCAATTCCGGCCCTTTTGCAAATGAATCCTGTTGCTTCTCTACTGACAATTGACGGCATTTCGCTTGACGTGGACGCCCCCAGTCGTAAACGTGCCTTTGAAGAACTTTCTCTTCTTTTTGAAAAAACTGCCGGGATTCCGCACCGAGAAGCTTTTGATGCACTCAACGCCCGTGAACGCTTAGGCTGTACGGCTCTTGGTGGCGGCGTAGCCATTCCGCACGGTCGTATCCAGGACCTGGATCGGATTCTGGTTGCTATTTTGCGAACCAAAACTCCTGTGGTGTTTGATACTCCGGATAACCGTCGAGCTCGTGTTTTTTTCAGTATTCTGATTCCAGACAACGACGAAGAACATTATCTCCCCGTTCTTGCAACCGTAGCTGGTCTTTTGAAGGATCGTCGCGTTAAAGACGCTCTGCTCAACGAATCTGAACCTGTCAAAATATGCCAGATCGTCAGTAGCTATATTCCAGAGGACAATTCCTTGGATCACGAGACCAACAAATCGGACGATGAAGACTCCTCTCAGAGTCAAAATGTAGCCTAGTTCTGAACTTCATAGCATTCGGACCGTTCGGAAGCCTCTCTTCGTGAGACAATCTCTGCTCGGATGAGAGTCATTTTTTGAGAGCTTTCCGTTATGTCGCTTCACGCTCAGCTGATCATTGTCACCGGCCTTTCTGGCTCTGGAAAATCCATTGCCATTCGTCAACTTGAGGACAGTGGTTACTACTGCTTGGACAATTTACCGGCTGATTTTCTCCAAAGCGTCGTTGAACATCTCGCTGAACACGGCAATCACAAACTTGCCGTTTCAATTGATGCACGCAGCCAACTCAATCTGCAAACCGCTGATAAAGCCATCAAAGCTTTACAAGCCAAGGGATGTGATGTTCGCGTACTGTTCTTGACTGCATCCACAACGGAGCTAGTACGCCGCTTTTCTGAAACTCGACGCCGTCATCCTCTTACTGGGTCTCAGGCAGCCGGCACGGCGGATCTGACACTTAACGAAGCCATCGGTCTTGAAAGAGAATTATTGGCACCAGCCACTCAGATTGCCCACGTGATCGACACCACAGGACTACTACCCAATACTTTGCGTGATTGGGTACGTGGCTTTGCACAGGCCGAGCAATCAATGATGACAGTTGCTTTTGAAAGTTTTGCTTTCAAAAGCGGCCTTCCTGTTGCTGCCGATCTCGTTTTTGATGTCAGAAATCTCCCCAATCCTTACTACGATCCTCAGCTTCGCCCCCTCACAGGACTCGATGCTCCTGTAGCCGCTTATCTATCCAAAAGCGAGATTGTTCAAGAAATGATTGCTGACATTGAACATTTTCTCGAAAAATGGTTGGCATCATATGAGTCCCAAAATCGACACTATCTGACTATCGCCATTGGTTGTACGGGCGGTCAACACCGTAGTGTCTATGTTGCTAACACCCTAGGAGAACGTTTTCGCAACAAAGTGCTTACCGTTGTGCGGCATCGCAATCTTTCAACAAAAATGCCCGAAGCGATCGCTCGTTATAAAGCTGCTCAGCTCAAGAAAATCTGACTTTCAAACAAAAGTGTTGAAAGGAGCCTTTTTAGAGGCGCAGGCAAAGGGGCCTCTTCAATTTGAGAGACTGGAACACAAAAGGCTCCCTCCGGAAGTTCTTTGTGCTGTGCTTTGTGCACAACAAGCTGAAGCGTTACATGAGACATCACATGTTGGACACGGGCAATCTCGCTCCCAACCGCCTTATCAACTTCCGGCAGCGTCCACAAGCCCTTCCAATGTCCCATGCCTCTTTTGACAACGTCACGTCGAACCAACCAAACACACAACTCTTCTCCAACCTCCTCCAGACACAGCAAAGCATGGACCTCCGCCATTTTTTTGGGTTTAGGAGGAGATTTTTTAGGATATTCCTGTGGATTGCCCTGCGCATGCGCCAAACAAAACTGCCGTACGGGACACTGATCGCATCTTGGAGAATGCTTGCTGCATAGCAATGCCCCCAAATCCATCATCGCTTGGTTGTATAGTCCGGGCGAACACCGACTGACCAACCGGTCAGCCTCAGTCTGTATCCGATGTGCTGTTCTACTCAAATCAATCGGATCGTCTATTGCATAAATTCGAGCCAGTACGCGCTTAACATTACCGTCACAAACAGCAGCTACTTCGTTATTGCAAAAACTAGCCAGTGCCGCGGCTGTACTTTTCCCTACGCCGGGTAGTTGTTCCCATTCATCTGCCGATTGTGGAAAACGTCCCTTTTGCACAACAGTTTGCGCCGCCTTATGCAAATTGCGTGCGCGACTGTAATAACCCAATCCTGCCCACTGCTTCATAACAGCCTCCTCAGAGGCTGAGGCCAAATCGTCAATGCTTGGAAAAGCAGTTAAAAAACGTCTGAAATAATCAATAACAACAGATACCTGCGTCTGTTGCAACATAATCTCGCTCAACCAACGCCGATAAGGATCGGTCGTAAACCAAGGAAGGTTCTTTCGCCCCTTTTCCAACTGCCAGCGGCAAAGTGATTCCGAAAACTGTTCCGGATCAATTCGTTTTTCTTGTTTCATCTTCATTGCCGCCACAAAAAGCCCTTCCAATCACCATTGAGCGATGGCTATTGTACGCAAGCACTATGCGTGCACTCCATCTTCCGACGGAAGATTTTTCCTCAGCCTCATGAGAAAATTGAGGAACTTCTCGTATTTCTGCACTCCCTACCTAAACATATGAACGAAAATAAACCTTCCGCCCCCTCCAACCCTTATAAATCACTTCTAGAAGCTTCTGTCGCCGGCGGTATCTCTCGCGCAAAACAAAGTTTGCCGCAGACTTTTTTACTGACATTCTTGGCAGGAGCCTATATTGCTCTGGGTGGTTTTCTGGCTGTGCGTTGCGGACTGGGCTTATCTTGGGCTCAATGGGGATCCATAGGAAAATTTATTTTCGCCGCCGTTTTCCCTCTAGGCTTGGTTCTCACGGTTATCTGCGGAGCTGATCTTTTCACTGGAAATGCCATGACATTGACCAGTGCCCGGTATAACGGACGAATTAGTTGGCTCGATGTGTTCCGAAGCTGGGGATTGGCTTGGATTGGTAACTTTATCGGTGCACTGTTCGTAGCATATTTTCTCGTATGGTCCACAGGAATCATTTTTGAAAAAACACCCTCTGCGGTCGGACTTTCTCCAATGCCATGGGCCGATGCACTCGTCAAACTTGCCAACGGAAAAACATCGCTCTCCTTTGGCGAAGCTTTCTGGCGTGCAGTCGGTTGCAATTGGCTTGTCTGCTTGGCTGTATACCTCAGTTATGCAGCCAAAGAAGTTTCCGGAAAAATTCTTGCTCTGTGGTTTCCCACCATGGCTTTCGTTGCCATGGGAATGGAGCATTGCATTGCCAACATGTTCTTCATTCCCGCCGCCATTCTGACAGGCACTGACCCTCGTTATACCGAATTAGTTGCCGACGGTACTGCCACAGCTCTGACAGCTGATTGGGGATGTTTCTTTATCAACAATCTAATTCCCGTCACGCTCGGAAACATTGCTGGAGGTGCTGTTTTAGTCGCTCTGGTCTACTGTCTCATTCACGGTAAGCTTCGGAATTCTTAAGACTTTTTAACACATGTCCTCTCAATTTCGCGTATGATTGCGCCAACCATGAAACCGTCACTGAGTTAACAAGACAACTTGCGGAGTGACGATAAAACAAAACCGCTAAAGCGTCTGTCGCAA
>DXSO01000005.1:6628-10341 GCA_019410445.1 Sutterella sp. | reverse complement strand
GCGTAAGGCGCTTTCACGAGCTGTCGCCAATATTCAATCAAGGATTCAAAAGATGTCCGATTCTTATCTTTTCACCTCTGAGTCAGTAAGCGAAGGCCATCCGGATAAGGTCGCTGATCAGATCTCAGATGCCGTTCTCGATGCTTGCCTTGCTCAAGATCCGATGAGCCGTGTAGCTGCAGAAACACTCTGCAATACCGGTCTTGTTGTGCTCGCAGGGGAAATCACAACCAACGCCACTGTTGACTACATCGGCTTGACGCGTGATGTTCTCAAGCGTATCGGTTATGACAATACTGAATACGGTATTGATCACAAAGGCTGCTCCGTTCTTGTCGGTTATGACAAACAGTCCAATGACATTGCGCAAGGCGTAGATGCCAAGAATGCCGATCCGCTCACGATTGGTGCCGGTGACCAAGGTCTCATGTTCGGCTATGCCTGCGATGAAACGCCTTCTCTGATGCCTGCTGCCATCTACTACGCTCATCGCCTGATGATGCGCCAGAGTACGCTGCGTCGCGACGGCACAATGCCTTACTTGCGCCCTGATGCAAAAAGCCAAGTAACGTTGCGCTACGAAAACGGCCGTCCTGTGGCTGCAGACACCATCGTTCTTTCCACTCAGCACTCACCCGAGTGGAGTGATGGTCTGAAGATGAAACCTGAGTTCATCGAAGCTGTAATTGAAAACATCATCCGTCCGGTAATGCCTGCAGAATGGCTCAAGAACACGAAGTTCCTTGTGAATCCCACCGGTCGATTTGTGGTGGGCGGTCCGCAGGGTGACTGCGGTCTGACTGGTCGTAAGATCATCGTTGACACCTACGGTGGCAGCTGCCCCCACGGTGGCGGCGCCTTCTCCGGAAAAGATCCCACCAAAGTGGATCGCTCGGCTGCGTACGCCTGCCGTTATGTCGCCAAAAACATTGTCGCTGCCGGACTGGCCAGTCGCTGCCAAGTTCAAGTGGCGTACGCTATCGGTGTTGCCGAACCCATGAACGTCACGGTACGCACTATGGGTACCGGCAAGGTTTCCGATGACGCCCTTTCCGCTGCTGTTCGCAAAGTCTTTGATCTTCGCCCGGGTGGCATTCTTCAAATGCTTGATCTGCGTCGTCCGATTTATTCGAAGACTGCAGCCTATGGTCATTTTGGTCGCGAAGAGCCGGAATTCACATGGGAAAAAACCGATAAGGCCGACATTCTCAAAGCAATGTTCGCCTAATTCGTCTTAGCGGTTTTATGTCAAAAAACGCCTGCCGCGTCGCGCAGGCGTTTTTTTTTTAGACCTGTCCCAAGGTAATACCTCAGACAAAATGCAATTAGCAACGCAACGCCGCATTTTGAATCTGTAAAGCCTCTACACTGAGGGCTCTTTTCAATCACTGGAGAAATAATTCATGAGCAAGCAATCCATCGCCACTACGTGTGTTCAAGCTGGCTGGAGACCGCAAAACGGGGAACCTCGTCAGCTACCAATCATTCAGAGCACAACGTTTAAGTACGACACGGGCGAACTCATGGCCAAACTCTTTGACTTGGAAGCTAACGGCTACTTTTATTCTCGACTTCAAAATCCGACGTGTGACTCCGTGGCCGCAAAAATTGCAGCCCTGGAAGGAGGCACCGCTGCCATGTTGACCTCTTCCGGCCAAGCTGCAAACTTCTTTGCTGTTTTCAACATCGCCAATGCCGGAGACCATGTTATTTCTCTTTCGAGCATTTACGGAGGCACTTTCAACCTCTTTGCCGTCACAATGAAAAAAATGGGCATTCACTTTACATTCCTGTCGCCCAATTGCACCGACGAAGAGCTTGAGGCTGCCTTCCGTCCTGAAACCAAAGCAGTTTTCGGCGAAACCATTGCCAATCCTGCCTTGAATGTTCTCGATATTGAACGCTTTGCCAAAGCTGCTCATGCCCATGGTGTTCCACTGATTGTGGACAACACGTTCGCAACTCCAATCAACTGCCGTCCATTTGAATGGGGGGCGGATATTGTCACGCATTCCACAACCAAGTACATGGACGGTCACGGCTGCGCAGTCGGCGGATGCATCGTCGACAGCGGCAAATTTGACTGGACTGCACACCCCACAAAATTCCCTGGATTGACCACTCCAGACGAAAGCTACCATGGACTCATCTACACGGAGCGCTTTGGTCTCCAAGGTGCATTTATCGTGAAGGCAACGGCACAACTCATGCGCGACATGGGTTGTACTCAATCGCCTCAAAGTGCCTATTTGTTAAATCTAGGCTTAGAAAGCCTGCACCTGAGAGTACGGGCGCACTGTGCCAATGGCCTTGCGGTTGCCAAATTTCTTCAATCTCATCCCGCCATCAGTTGGGTTCGCTATCCCGGTTTGGAATCCGATCCTGAATACGAACGTGCCCAAAAATACCTCCCTCAGGGAAGTAGCGGCGTTGTAAGTTTCGGGCTCAAAAACGGACGTGAAGCAGCTGAAACATTCATGCGCAAACTCACAATCGCCGCCATTGAAACTCACGTGGCGGATGCGCGAAGCTGCTGCCTGCATCCGGCCAGTACAACGCATCGCCAGCTAAGTGATGATGAACTCAAAGCCTGTGGAATTGCTCCTGAGCTTGTGCGTCTTTCCTGTGGAATCGAATCCGCAGAGGATTTGATTGCCGATATAGCTCAGGCCCTTGACGCCATCCATTGCTGATCGGAGTAGCCCCATGCCAATCAAAATTCCCAATACACTGCCGGCAGCAGAAGTTCTGACGCAAGAAAACATCTTCATCATGCGCGAAGAGCGAGCTCAAACTCAGGATATTCGTCCCTTGAGAATTGTGTTGCTCAACCTTATGCCGGATAAGATCACAACCGAAACTCAGTTTGCCCGACTGCTAAGCAATACACCCTTGCAGATTGAACTCGAATTTATCCACATGAGTTCTCACCAAAGCAAGCACACTTCAGCAAGTCATCTCAAGAGCTTTTACAAAACGTTCGACAGCATTCGTGAGCAAAAATTCGACGGCATGGTCATCACCGGAGCTCCTGTCGAACGAATGGACTTCGAGCAAGTTGACTACTGGGAAGAGCTTGTCGAAATCATGAACTGGAGCAAAACACACGTCTACAGCACGCTTCATATTTGCTGGGCTGCACAAGCTGGGCTCTATCATCACTTCGGTATCAACAAAATTCTTCTCGACCAAAAACTCTCCGGCGTTTTTGCTCATGAGGTCTCTCGAAAAAGCAATATGCTCTTTCGTGGCTGTGATGAAGTCTTCTACTTGCCACACTCGCGCCACACTGCAATTGACGAACATGCCGTCAGAAGCAATCCTCAGTTGAAAATCTTGTCCACCTCTGAAAAAGCAGGCATTTTTGCCATTTCAACCGAAGCAGGACGACAAATCTTCTTTACTGGACACGCAGAATACGATAAAGACACTCTGGATCGAGAATACCAACGAGATGTGAAAGCTGGGCTGGATGTTCAAGTACCTGAGAATTACTACCTGGACAATGATCCAACCAAGCATCCGCTTATGCGTTGGCGCGCTCATGCTCATTTGATCTTCGCCAACTGGCTAAATTACTTTGTGTACCAGGAAACTCCTTTCAATCTGCAGGAAATTTCCTAAGTTGCAAACCTGCAACAAAGCGGCTTTTTTGTGTTTTCTCAACAAAAAAGCCGCTTTATTTTTCTTATAAAAAGTACCGAATCCTACAG
>DXSO01000005.1:0-6618 GCA_019410445.1 Sutterella sp. | reverse complement strand
CTACAGGACTCAGCATTGACTAAGATCCGGTAGCAACACTTCTCGCCCCTGACACCACAGCTTATTTGCCAACAACCATTACCACCATTTGCTTTCTTTGATTGCAGTTTGAATCAGCCATGACCATCTGCGCTAAAGATAATTAAGGCTGTGTTGGCAAACCAATCAAACGCTGAGGATGCGTATAAATATTGGCGCGTTTATCGCGACAAAATGCTGCGAGAGTCATATTGCAACGACGTGCCACTTCAACCGCCAAAGCTGTCGGAGCTGAAACTGCAAATAGAATTTCCACTCCACAGGCTGCTGCTTTTTGCACCATCTCATAAGAGGCGCGAGAGCTTACAAAAAGCGCACCGTTGACTATCTGTTGACGAGCCCGACACCCAAGAAGTTTATCCAAGGCCACATGCCGTCCAACATCCTCTCTGCCGAAAGCCATCGTCCCATCCTCGCGAAGCCACACAGCCGAATGCGTACCTCCGGTAAGCGTTCGAAGCAACTCGGTTTTGGCAAGACCCTTTAAGCCCTGATCGTAATGTTTTAAATCAAACCGCTGAGTGAATGGTAATGGCTCGATGGGGCGAACAACTTCATTCAAACTTTCTGTTCCACAGATCCCGCAGCCAGTTCGTCCTGCCATCGTACGGCGTCGTTCTTTGAGTTTCCAAAACGACTCTGAGGACACCGTCAGATGCACTTCAAAACCTCCCGCACAAGCAGGAAGAACTTCAATGTCATAAACCTCAGAAGGAGTCTTTACTATACCTTCGGCTAACGAAAATCCTAGAGCAAAGTCTTCGAGATACTCTGGGGTGACCATCATGACCGTATGAGAAATACCGTTGTAGACCAATGCTGCCGGCACTTCCTTGATTACGAAGTCTGTTCTTTTCGTTCCGTCCAGATCCAGAACCTCAACTCTGCTGGCTCCTATCGGGGCACTCTGACAATCGGTCATCTTCGGCTGAACGTACGTCATGCTTCCTTTATCTCTTTATTGCTTCAGGCATTACCTGCCATTTCGGTCTCTTTTTGTGCTTCAGCACGCTTTTCCTGAAATGCCACAATCAATTCAGCACAACGCCATGTCTCAAAATCCGGATCAAATTCATCCGACTCAGCACCAAATACCGTAGGCACAGCTCCCCCGCATGAAGAGCAAACATGAAGTCGATGCTTATCATCTCCCTGCAAGTGCACGTACCGCAAATCCGAAGTGGCATCCGTTCCACAAATTGCACAACGAATGCGTTCAAACTGCCAACTTGCACCACAACAGGAGCAATGCAGTCGCTTCACATTACCGCGATTCTGCGTGGCTCCAACACCAGCCATAGAAGCTCGCATCCCGCATACAGGACACGAGACGCTGCGGGCAAAATGAACCGTGTCAGGCACCAATCGATCCATCGCTTCACTCGCTTGCACAGCCGCATCTTCAAAGAATACGCGCATAGCAAACGCCGCTACCGGAACAAACTGTTCTTGTGCACGCTCAAGATCCACTCCAGCCTTTTCCAGCACATCCCACAGTGCTTCCGGATTTTTGGACATCACATCCAAATTCGCTTGTGTAAAAACGACTTCTGGCTCAGGCATCCCCAACCAAGCTTCAGAATGAAGACTGGCAGCACAAACAGCCTGCTTGAGCAATTTAAACACGTGCACATACTCCTGCTGCGGCATCGGAACAATGCGGTTAGCAAAAAGCGGCTTCTTACCGTGCAATGCATTGACAAGTTCTTCCTGAGTCCATTCCGGAGCTTCCAAATGCAACTCTGCCTTCACTAGCGCCGCTGTTCGCAACATGGCAAGAAATTGATCCTCTGCAGGATTGATGTTGCCTTTGGCAAACAAGCGATCGAGCTTTTTCAGGTTAAGCATGATGAATTTGACTGTGGCTTTGTTGGGGCTTGCAGTGCGTGGATGCGATCACTCGCACTCACGCACTGCCGATTGTCGGATTATGAGATAAAAAATTAACGTTTTGACTTACTTACCACTCTTTTTATCTGGTTCCTCCGTGACATTTTTTCCAAGTGCCAACTCTTCATTGGCCCAATACCCCCAGTGATAAGCAGCATCGGACTCAGAGACCTTGCCATCCCCAAACATAAGCCGAGCTGTTCCTCGGTAAGGCTGGAAAATACCCGCACCCAGATAGATGTGCGCAATTCCCACAAAAACAGTCAGGAAGAAAAACACATCATGAATGAACTTCGCCATAAGAACCGTCTCCGGAGCAAAGTCCACCTTCCCCGTTCCGTCCGGGAAAATGCCTGTGTTAAGCCAAAGCACCAATCCGGACAAAGCCATGAAAATTCCAAAAAACACCAAAGCTCCGTCAGCCAGACGCTGGGCTGACTTTACATGATGCTGAGGAGGCATATGAACCTTGGAAGGGGCAAAGAGATACAACGGGAACTTCATAGCCCAAGCCACATCGTCCTTATCCCATTTGCCAAAAATATCTTCCTTAAAAAGGTGCACAAACCCCTTTGGACTGATCAAAATAGCCAGCACGGGCACCACAATGAAGGGAACGGCGAGAAGACGATGCAGCATACGCATGGCATACGTGAAGTCACCCCCCATAAGCCCTCCACCCAAAGAAGGCACAAATACAAACAACCCCGTAAACGTCAACAGGATGCAGGCGATTGCAGCAACCCCGTGCGTAACGCGAGTCAGAAGCGAATGACGCTGGATATAGCGAGTCATATTTTTACTCCTTGAGGGATCTATTCTGGATCACGCTTGAGCGCGGCGACTTCTCGGTCAGCCTTCTCTCTTTGCTCTGGCGTCCAATGCTTCTTAGCCTCTTCTATCGTCATCTCATCACGACGATAACCACGAGCAGCCACCAAGGACACCGCCAGCCCCGCCACCACAGCAGCGGTACCCACGGCAGTAACCGTTCGCATTGCCTTACCCATGGTGATCACTTCATTTTTCACCGGATTGGTCGGCAAGCCATACGCCTCATGACCGTGCTTGCACACAGTTAATGTGTGCAGACCTCCCATTTCGTTAACCCCGTAAAGCTCGGCCTTGTCAAATCCCTTCTTCTTTAGGAACTCGACACGCTTAAGACCTTTTTCGATCATCTCATCGCGAGGGCCGAAGCACAAAGCCTCAGGCTGACAAGTCTTCACGCAAGCTGGAATGCCTCCCTCTTCCAAACGGTCAAGGCACAGCGTGCACTTATCAATACGCTTGTCTGTCGGTCGGAAGCGAGGCACGTCGAACGGACATGCTGACTGACAATACGTACAACCGTTGCACTTGTCTGTGTCGAATGCCACGACTCCCTTTTCCGTCTTGTAGAGAGCACCTGACGAACAAATCTCCACACAAGCCGCATCCGTACAGTGAAAACACGATCTACGACCAATCGCAAAATTAAGCGGCTGAAACTTATTGCCGGATTCATGCTCGGCAAAAGTCATTATCAATCGCGTATCACCATTGAGATCTGCCGGCGACTGGTAGCTTCCCGTAAACGGAATTGAATTCAATTGTGTCGGTGCAGGCAAACCATTCCACTGCTTGCAGGCAACTTGGCAGCCCTTGCAGCCCGTGCAGTGCGATGCGTCAAACAAAATGGCGACTTCCTTATTCTTTGCCATTATTTTCTCCTTGTCTCACTGTCAGCGGACAGGTTCCAGATTCACAAGGAACGCCTTGTATTCAGGAATCCACGAATTGGGGTCACCCACGTTGGGCGTCAAGTCGTTGACATTGTCACCAGTTGCAAACTTCGTTGCCCACGAGAAATGGTGCGGCATGCCAACAACATGAGTCACCTTGCCATCAATCAGCATCGGCTTCATGCGTTTTGTTACCATCGCGGCTACCTTCACATCACCACGATTGTTCCAGACTCGCACCATCTGTCCGTTTTTAATGCCCTTTTCCTTAGCCAGCTCTTCACTGATCTCGATAAAGTTGCAGGGAATCAACTCATTGAGCCAAGGAATATTGCGAGTTTGCGTTCCACTCTGCCAGTGCTCGACCACGGAATAAGTCGTCACAACATACGGGTAGTCCTTGACGTTGCCTCGTTTGACAGAAGGATCCTTCGTATAAAGCGCACAGGGATTCCCACCGGCCCCGTTTAGCAAATTCTTCACCGGAGTCTCATGCGGTTCAAAATGCTCCGGCAGCGGTCCGTCATTCATCGAATATGCAAACAAACGAGCTTGCTGCTCCCACGTCATGAAGAACGCATTCCGATCCGGAGGTACTGCCGTCACAAAATCACCGACGTCGTTCTGAATCCATTTGCCGTCCTTCCACTCAACCAATACACGGTTGGGATTCCACGGTTTTCCGGTTTCATCAGCCGAAGCACGGTTGTACAGAATTCTTCTGTTTGCAGGCCAAGCAAAGGACCACTGCGGGAACAATCCAAGACCAGTAGGATCATCCTTATTGCGGCGCGTCATCGGCTGCTTCATCGGATCCAGTTTATTGGCCTCGTTGTTGTAGTAACCTGAGAAAATCCAAATGCCGCAAGCCGTGCTGCCGTCAGCCTGCAAAGCTGCATAGCCAGGCAAAAGTTTTCCGGTTTTGACATCGTACCCATTCATCGCCCAACAAAGCGCGCGAATATCCGGTTTTCCGTCAATTGTGTAATCCATGTTGGTCTTGAGGATCTGATCCGGACAAGCTCCTCCTTCTTTCTCGTACAGAGCTCGAATTTCACGCCACAACAGCAACAACTGATCGAAGTCAGCCATAGCCTCTCCGGGAGGCTCCACAGACTTTTCTCGCCACTGAATCCAACGACCCGAATTGTTAATGGATCCCGTCTTCTCATAAATCAGCGCAGCAGGCAAGAAGTAGCACTCTGTCTTGACCTCCTCTGGCTTCATATCCGGTGCGCGCCAAAAATCAGCTGTTTCCGTCAAGAACCAATCCGCTACCACCAGCCAATCAAGCTTAGCCATTGAATGACGTGCATGCTTGGCATTGGGAGTGGAGTGAGCCGGATTCATACCCCAGCAGAAGTAGCCCTTAATTTTCTCATCACGCATCTGATTAAACGTCATGATCGTCGTGTAATGCGCGTAGTCATAGCGTGGACTGATTTTGGGCAACAGATCGTAGCAATAGTCGTTTTCTACCGTTGCATTCTCGCCAAACCACTCTTTAAGAGCCGAAACCCAGAATTTTGGTTTATTGCTGTAGTAGCCAGCCGCATACGTTTCAACTGACAGATAGTCAGCCAATGTCGGATGATTTTTACCAGTAGGCCAGGACAGATATCCCGGAGCCTGATGCACAGACGCGCCGACGTCAGTCGACCCTTGAACATTTGGCTCACCGCGCAGCGCGTTGATACCGCCGCCCGCTATGCCAACATTGCCCAGCAAAAGCTGCACAACACACATGATGCGACAATTTTGTGAGCCGTAAGTATGTTGGGTCTGCCCCAATGCATAAAGAATCGAACCTGCCTTATCAGCCTTACCTGTCGAAGCGTACGTTTGCCAAATCTTGAGCAACACTTCCTGTTCCATGCCAGTGATGCGTTCAACCACATCCGGCGTGTAACGGGCATAGTGAGCCTTCATAACATTGATGACGCAACGAGGATCTTGGAGAGTCTCGTCTCGCTTCAGAAGCTTCAAAGCCGGCGTCTTGAACTTAGGCGTACCTGGTTTATTGACCCAGGCAAAAGCTGAACCTTCCGCCGTATTCCAGATTTGCTTTTTCTCAACGTCGTAGCCCCAGGTTTCATTGTCGTACTTCTCTTTAACCGGATCCCAACCAGAGAACAAGCCTGACTCTGGGTCAAACTTATAGTCTTCACGCAGCAGGCATGCTGCATTGGTGTAGCTCAAAACATATTCTTTGTGATAGAGCTCATTTTGCAGAATGTAGTTAATCATCCCGCCAAAGAACGCGATGTCGGTACCTGGACGCAAACGGCCATAAATGTCAGCTTGTGCAGCTGAGCGAGAGTAACGAGGATCCACAACAATCCAAGTAGCACCGCGATCCTGAGCTCGCTCCACCCAACGAGAACTCAAGGGATGATTTTCGACATTATTGGAACCAATCGTAAGAATGACATCCGAGTTGGCAAAGTCACACCAATGACTCGTCATCGAACCACGCCCGAAACTAGGAGCAAGTCCCGCAACGGTTGATGAGTGACAAACTCGAGTCTGATTATCAATGGCAACCACACCAAGTGATCGTGCAAATTTCTGCACCAGCCAACCTTCTTCGTTGTTGAGCTGGGCTGCCCCCAATGAGGCAATGCCATCGCAACGATTAACCGTAACGCCATCTTCGGTTTCAACAAAACTTGCATCACGCGTTTTTTTCACGTGACGTGCAATTTCCTTAGCTGCCTGATCCCACGAGATACGCTCCCATTTGTCTGAACCTGGGCGCCTCACCATCGGATACTGAACACGATCGGGATGACTTGAAATCGTACGATCTGCGTTGACGATATTCCTCAACCCCCACATAGCTGCCCCTTTCGGGCATAAGCCGCCAAGATTTACCGGGTGATCAGGATCCCCTTCGAGATTAATCAGCTCACCGTTGCGCGACGAGCAAATCGTTCCGCAGCCACCAGAGCAATAACAGCAAATA
>DXSO01000049.1:9706-10426 GCA_019410445.1 Sutterella sp. | reverse complement strand
TTTCAAGGCAATCGGCAGCAAACCCGGGACAGATCACATCAAGTCGACTCACGCCTGCCTTGCCGAGCGCAGGAGCTGCATCCACGGCAAAAGGCTCCAGCCATTTGGCGCGTCCGAACTTACTTTGAAAGACCTGAACGACCTGATCTTTAGACAATCCGAGTTCCTCTCGAAGCAGCTCGGCAGTGCGCTTGCACTGCGCTTCGTAAGGATCGCCTCTTTGACTGGAGACGGCCGGAATACTGTGAAAACTCATCATGAGCTTGCCGTCGGTTCCCAACCCGCCCGTTTTCTCCCAGTGCATCCGTACGCTGCGCGCCAACGCTTTGATGTACGTCTTGTCGTCAAAATAATCCTTAATGGTCGTTACGCGAGGCAGCGAAGGTATTTTCTTTTGTACGCGTCTGACTGCATCAAAAACCGCTTCCGTCGTCTGCGTTGCGTACTGTGCGTACAGCGGCAAAACCACAATGCGCTTGGGCTTGAGCGCTGCCAGACGCGCCAATTCATCGTCAATACGCTGCACGCCGTAACACATCGCCCAAGACACGATGAAATCTTCGCCGAGCACCGCCTGCATTTTCTGCGCCGTCTCGGAAGTCACCGCCACCAGGGGCGAACCCTTGTCCGTCCAAACAGTCTTGTAGCGATCGGCGGAGGCTTGAGCACGACGCGGAATGATGATGCCGCGCAGAATCGGCTGCCAAAGCCACGGGTGCA
>DXSO01000049.1:0-9696 GCA_019410445.1 Sutterella sp. | reverse complement strand
CCACAACGCGTCTGTCACCCAGAAATTCCGCCAGGTACTTCCCGACGGCCTGTTTGGTCGGAGCGGCAGGCGAACCGGTGTTGCAAATGAGAACGGCTATCTTGGAGTTGGAATTCTGATCGGCCATCGGATACGAAAACGGCGGTTAACGAATCCGGGTATTTTGCCCGAATTCTCTTAACCGCCGATTTAAACGAACCGGTTTTCAATCAATGCATCGGCACTGAAACCGTTCCATGCTCTTCTTTGAATCTTCTCCAGACGGCAATCATCATGCCGGCAATCAGACTCATCCAGAATTTGCCGAGCACTTGTCCGGCCAGAAATTCAACGGAGCCGAACGCCAGAGACAGAAAAATAGCCGAATCCACAAAGGATCCCGCAAGCCCCGACACGATGACCGCCATTGCCGGGTAGCGTTTTTTCATGGGAGCGTAGACGGCAAAATCAGCCAGCTCCGCAAACAAAAAGGCGCTCACAGACGCAATCACCAACGAGGGTTCCGACACCAATCCTGAAAGGGCCGATCCGGCAAAAATCGCAGCCAACGCCCAGCGCCAGCCAAGACAGTGATGCACAAGATCACGCAAAACGAGACTGAATCCGGCCAACAGCACCCCCGAAGGCGCCCACAAACCGGGCCAAACAGGAATCAGACAAGGACCGTCGGACGGGCACACAAGCCCTACGTTCATGATGACCCAGTTGGTCAACGGAATCATCAGCACAAATAAAACGAGCGAGAGCCAGCCGCTCATCGGGCGCTTGAAATGGCCCGGCTCACCGATATGGGACATATGGTTTCCTTAAAACCGCCACCGACAGAACAATTCGGCGCAGCTATGGTTGAAATGAGGCCGAGATTCTAGCAAAGAGAACTGAAAACAAAGAACTTTTTCGTCAGGGGCTATCAGTCAGCGGATCAAACGCACTGAAAAAGCGCATGACGCGCTCGGGCAGGTACCCCAGATCTCCCGGCGGATTGCCGCGCGGGAAACCAATATGTCCCCCTTCTTCAGGCTGCTCGAGATACACAAAGTCGCTGACGTCTTTTTCCGTCGGCAGTGCCCATCGCGGCAAAAAGGGATCGTTTTTGGCATTAAGCAGCAACAACGGTCTGGCGACGTTTTTCAAATAAGGCTTGGCCGAGCACTGAGTCCAGTACTCCATGGCGCTTTTGAAATGATGGATCGGCGCCGTGTAGACACTGTCAAAATCGTAAAGCGTCCGACAGCTTTTGACTTTCGACGCGTCAATAATGTCGGGAAAGCGGCGTGCCTTTTCCAAGAGCTTTTCCTTGAGCGTGGAAAGGAACATCTCTTCATAGAGCTTATTGGCACCGCGGCTCATGATTTCGCTGCCTGCGACCAAATCCACCGGAGCGCCGATGGCAACGGCCGCAGTCAAAAACGAGGCCGCCTGAGGACGCTCTCCCATGAATTTGGCAATGTAGTTTCCGCCCAGACTGACTCCGACCGCGTAGATCGGTGCGGTAATGAAGCGCTCGTGAATCGTCGTCAGAATCCATTGGCAGTCGTCGCTGTCGCCTGCAAAATAGGCTCGAGGCAGTCGATTGGGCAGTCCTCCGCAACCTCGGAAATGCGCCACCACTCCCCTCCATCCGCACTTGACGCATTCATGCATCAGCGCCTCGGCGTAGTGACTGTGCGAATCGCCCTCGAGTCCATGGAAATGCACCAGAACCGGCGCATTCAAAGCCATCGGTTCGGGCTGCACCCAATCAAATGTTATGAAATCACCATCGGGCAAGTCTGCAATTTCCCGACGATACTGCACCTGCGGCCGAGGAAAAAAGCGGGCGGGTACGATAGTCTGAAGATGAGCTCCCGGCAACCAACGAGGAGCCTTGTAATCGGAATGAAGCAGCGGCATGAAAGAAAACCAACGATTTTCAAAACAAACGCCTCCGAACAATCTTGCAGAGGCTTTGATCGGAGAACTTATCACGCTGCGGACACAAATGCGCATGTCTTGCACGGAGAATTCGTTTCCGAAAGCTTCAAAAAAGAGTCAATCTAAGCAAAACACCTGATCTCACAGGGCTTTTTGGGTTTGCACTTCTTGAAAAGTTCGAGTAGAGTAGGCGTTCGAGACCTTGCGGAAGTGTTTTCCGTCAGGCTCTTTACTCGATACCAGTCGTTTCTGTCCATGCTTTACAACGCACGATTTTATTTTTACTTCTTTTATTTCGCCCATCCGGCGGAAGGAGTACGTGCGCACGCTTAAAGCGAGTTTTCAGACAGGTACGACCAGCCGCCGGGAAAGCAAAATCCGGCGGCTTTTTCGTACCGGATCGAGCCACACCCCGACGGCGCAACGAACCAAGAACACAGCATCATCGACATCAAGGGAGACAAACCATCATGCGCTACTCAACCGACGACGTTCGCATCAAGGAAATCCGTGAACTGACTCCGCCCGCACATCTCATTCGCGAATTTCCATGCGAAGAACCTTTCGCTCGAACGGTTCACGGCGCCCGCATGGCCGCCCACGAAATTCTTCACGGTCACGATGACCGTCTGCTGGTCATCGTCGGTCCGTGCTCAATTCACGACCCCAAGGCAGCCATGGAATACGCGCAGAAACTCAATGAAGAACGCCGTCGTTTGGCCGGCGAGCTTGAAATCATCATGCGCGTTTACTTTGAAAAGCCCCGTACGACCGTTGGTTGGAAAGGCTTGATGAACGATCCGGATCTCGACGGCAGCTGCCGCATCAATCACGGTCTGCGCATCGCGCGCGAACTGCTCTGTGACATTGTCGGACTGGGGCTGCCGACCGGCGTTGAATATCTCGACACCATCACTCCGCAGTACATCGCCGATTTGGTCAGTTGGGGCGCTATCGGCGCACGCACCACCGAGTCTCAGTCGCATCGCCAGCTTGCAAGCGGCTTGTCCTGCCCGGTGGGCTTTAAAAACGGCACCGACGGCAACATCAAGATCGCCGTGGATGCGATCGGAGCCGCCGAGCACTCCCACTCCTTCCTATCGGTCACCAAAGGCGGCATTTCGGCCATCGTGACGACGACCGGAAACGAAGACTGCCACATTATTCTGCGCGGCGGGAAAGAGCCCAATTACGATGCGGAAAGCGTCGCCCGCGCCTGCGAAGTTCTCAAGGCAAACGGCCATCGCGAAGTGGTCATGATCGATGCCTCGCACTCCAATTCCCGCAAGATCTGCCGCGAACAGATCAACGTCGTCAACAACATCTGCGAACAGGTATCGTCCGGCAACAACGCGATCATCGGCGTGATGATCGAATCCAACCTTGTGGAAGGCAACCAAAAGATTGATCCGGACAAGCCTCTTGTTTACGGACAAAGCGTCACCGATGCCTGCCTGGGTTGGGACGATACGGTGACTCTTCTGAACAATCTGGCTCACGCCGTACGTGATCGCCGCAGCCGCATGGATTAATTTTCACTCGGCAAAAAATCGCCCCCGTCTGAGTCATGCTCTCACGGGGGCTTTCTTTTTCAGAACATCGGTTCGTCAGTCCGTGCCTTTGGCGCGGTCTTCGTAGAACTTTTTCTTCCAGGCGGCAAACGTGCCTTCTTCAAGAGCCTTTCGCATCTCGGCCATGATCGTGGCATAGAAGTGCAGATTGTGAATGGAGTTGAGACGCGCTCCCAAAATTTCATTGACCTTTTGCAGGTGGTGCAGGTAGGCGCGCGTGTAGCCGCGGCAGGTTGCGCACGTGCAGGACGGATCCAGCGGACGCGTGTCGTTCTTATGTTTGGCGTTGCGGATCTTGATGTCGCCGTAGCGCGTAAAGAGCCAGCCGTTGCGTGCGTTGCGGGTGGGCATCACACAGTCAAACATGTCGACACCGCGGGAAACACCCTCGACCAGATCTTCGGGAGTTCCCACCCCCATCAGATAACGCGGCTTGTCTTCTGGCATCTGGTGCACGACGGCATCCAAAATCTCGAGCATCTTTTCCTTGGGTTCACCAACGGAAAGTCCGCCCAGAGCGTAGCCATGGAACCCGATTTGCTTTAAGCCCGCCAACGACTCTTCGCGCAGTTTCGGGAACATGCCGCCCTGAACAATACCGAAAAGTGCATTGGGATTTTCAAGGCGATCGAATTCCTCGCGGCTGCGGCGTGCCCAGCGCAGCGACAAACGCATGGAGTCGGCGGCTTCTTTTTCCGTAGCCGGACGCCCGTTGATCATGTAGGGCGTGCACTCGTCAAACTGCATGACGATGTCGGAATTGAGCACTTTTTGAATCTGCATCGACACTTCAGGCGTCAAAAAGAGCTTGTCACCGTTAATGGGCGAAGCAAAACGCACGCCTTCTTCGGAAATTTTGCGCAGCTGACCGAGGCTGAAGACCTGAAAGCCACCTGAATCGGTCAGAATCGGACGATTCCAGTTCATGAAGCGATGCAGTCCGCCGTGCGTGGAAATCACGTCCAAGCCGGGGCGCAGCCACAAATGGAAAGTATTTCCGAGAATGATTCGGCTGCCCATGGCCTCAAGCTCATCAGGCGTCATGGCCTTGACGGTACCGTATGTGCCCACAGGCATAAACACGGGCGTTTGCACGACTCCGTGATTGAGCGTCATCACGCCGCGGCGCGCCGCTCCTTCTGTTTTGATAACTTCAAACTGAAGCGCCACTTTGCGTCTCCGTTACGTTGCGGTTGTTTTTAGTGCGTTCAAGAAAACATGCGTCGCCGTAGCTGAAAAAGCGATACTTCTGTTCAACTGCATGTTTGTAGGCCTGCATGATGCGGTCTTTTCCGACCAGAGCCGAGACAAGCATCACCAAAGTGGATTTGGGCAGGTGGAAATTCGTGACCATTGCATCAATCACCTTGAAGCGATATCCCGGCGCAATGAACAGTCTCGTATCCATCGTGCCGGCATGCACGGTGCCGTCATCATCGGCGGCCGACTCGATGGCGCGCAGACTGGTCGTGCCCACGGCAACAACGCGTCGACCTTCTTTTTTTGCCTGATTGATGGCCTGGGCACATTCCTGGCTCATTTCGAACCACTCGGAGTGCATCTGGTGCTTGGAAAGATCTTCTTCGCGCACCGGCTGGAACGTTCCAGCACCGACATGCAGCGTCACAAACGTTTCCTGCACTCCCATTTCACGCAGCTCATTGAGCAGCGTTTCGGAAAAATGCAGACCGGCCGTCGGAGCTGCCACAGCTCCCGGATATTTGGCATAAACCGTCTGATAGCGGCCTTCATCGGCTGCCTGCGCGTCTCGCTCAATATACGGGGGCAAAGGCACCTTGCCGACAGCATCCAGCACCGTAAGTGCCGGCGCATTGAATTCCAGTTCAAAGAATTCGCCCTGGCGACCGCCGACGACGGCTTCGTAGACTTCGTCCCCATCTCCCTTGAAATAGAGTCGGGAACCGGGTTTGGGCTTTTTGCTCGCTCGCAGCATGCTGATGGCGGTATTTTCACCCGTCACGCGCTCAATCATGGCTTCGACGGCGCCGCCCGTTTCCTTGACGCCGCGCAGTCTTGCTTTGATGACGCGCGTGTTGTTCATCACCAAAAGATCGCCGGGACGAAGCAGCTGCTTTAAATCGGTGAAGACGCGGTCTTCGATGCACTCGTCATTGACGTGCAGCAAACGGGAAGCCGTACGTTCGGCCAGAGGAAACTGAGCGATCAGCTCAAGAGGAAGGTCAAAATCGTAGTCGGACAAATGCTGTCCGATCAGATAAGAAGGATGTAATTCGACTGTCATTTGGCTTTACCGGCCAGAGTGAATGAAAGGAGTCCGCATTGTACAGAGCCGCAAGCTTTTATGCTTGTTTCTGCTTGATTTTTTGAAAACAGCCTCTTGAGCTCTGGATGTCTTTTACAGTTTTATACGGTTTTTCTCGTCAAAATTTCTTGCGAATGATTCTCATTTATGATATAGTTCACGCAACTAAGAAATGCTTTGGGCTTGCACCGATAAGGTAAAGGTTCGTCTGGGGTCGAACTCGCTGCAAGCTCCGCGCAGGTGGTTTTCTCCTGTCATCTGCGTTAGCTTCTTGGGGTTATCTTCCTTTATGCGGTAACAGAAATCAGGCTCTGTTACCGCTTTTTTTATCTTCATTGCCTGCACCCATTCCGTCACGTTCTTCCCTTTGGTTCGAATCGACTCAAAAACACTGTCAATTCTTGTCCGACAAATTCCATTTTCGAGTTAATTGCGAATGATTCTCATTTGTGATATAGTTCGCACAACTAAGAAATGCTTTGAACTTGAGCCGTCTAGACAAAGGTTCGTTTGGGGTCGAACCTGCTGCAAGTTCAACGCCGATGGTTTTCTCCTGTCATCTGCATCAGCTTCTTGGGTTTATCTTTCTTATGCGGTAACGGAAGTCAGGCTCTGTTACCGCTTTTTTTATTCCTGTCACAAAAACATATGTTTGCGTTACCAGAGTTGTTTTTCACGTGAAAAAGCATTGTTTCCCGCTAGACTACGCTCGACCGTTTATTGACCCTGCATTGGTTTCATTTCCTTGAAAAGACTTTCCGCGCTTGCGCTTGCATTCATTCCGCTTGTGCTTTCAGCCGCCGATATTCCTATTCATTTCATCGGCCTGGACGACGAGTTAACAGACAACGTGCGCGCACATTTGCTGCAGCGCAAGGATGACGATGTTTTTTCCGCTCGGCGTCGTCTGATTACTGCCGTACGCGACGGTCTGAAGCCCTACGGCTACTATCGACCGCATATAAACATCGATCTGGTTCGCGACGCTCATCAGCACGTCACCGCCATCAACGTTGACGTGGATCCCGGGGAGCGTGTGCATCTGCTGGCGCCCCGACTCGATCTGCAGGGTCCCCTTTTCCAAGAAGAATCCTTTGCTCCCGTTCGTCACAGAATCCCGCAGGCCGGCAGCGCGCTTCTGCATTCCGACTATGAACAATTCAAAGGATCCATTCAGGCTCTGGCGCTTGAACTTGGCTATTTTGACGGACAGTTTTCACGCAATCGACTGAAAGTCTCTCCTCAGCAGGCAAGCGCCTACTGGGACATTGCCTACGACAGCGGCACGCGCTACAAATTCGGCAAGGTTCGTTTTGAAGGCTCACAAATTGACGAAGCCTATCTGCGCTCTCTCATTCCCTTTAAGGAAGGGCAGCCCTACGACTTTGCCAGCTACGGAGAACTTTCTCGAAAGCTGACTGAGACCAACTGGTTTGGCTCGGTCGTGATGTCCATGCAGTTTGAAAAAGCCAAACAGGATCCCGAACGCGTTCTTGATGTTGATGTCGCACTCTCACCTCGTCGACAAAATCAAATCGACGTTGGTGTTGGTTACGCCACCGACATCGGCCCGCACGGCAAATTGTCCTGGACCCGTCCCTGGCTCAACAGCAAAGGGCACAGTTTGACCGCCGCCACGGATATTTCATCGGACGAGCAAACCTTTAAGTTCAACTACAAAATTCCAAGTCAGAGCAATCCGCTCTCCGACTACTGGGTGCTGCAGTCCGGCTACAAGTACTCGACACTCAACGACACAATCTCTTCGTCAAGCACCGTTTCTGCCTCTCGATTTCAACTGATGCCTTCGAATTGGACTCGTACGCTTTCGGTCGACTGGCTGTATGACAACTTCACGCAGGGCGGTGTTTCATCCGACACCCAGATCATTTATCCGACGCTTTCCTTTTCCCGCACCCGACAAAAAGGCGGGGTAATTCCGACTTGGGGTGATACGCAGCGCTATTCGATCTCCATTTCCAACACAGCCTGGGGATCGGATATCGATTTTCTGCTTTTGACCGCACAGCAAAGTTGGATCCGATCGCTTGGCGCCTCTCACATCGTCGTGGGGCGCTGGTCTGCCGGTTGGATTGAGTCCGGAAGCTTCGAGCAGGTACCGCCCGATTTGCGCTTTTTCGTTGGCGGTGATCTGAGCGTGCGCGGCTACGACTATGAATCCGTGTCTCCGAAAAACAAAAACGGAGAACTTGAAGGCGGCTCGAAAATGTATACCGTCTCCTTGGAATATCAGTACAACGTCACCGGCAATTGGTGGGCTGCCGCCTTCTTCGATGCCGGACAGTCAAGTCATGAGTTCAATTTCAGCGACCTCAAAAAAGGCGCGGGCATCGGCGTTCGCTGGCGCTCTCCCATCGGACTGCTCAAACTTGATATTGCAAAGGCCATCGGCGATCCTGAAGTCAAAGACTGGAAGATCTACTTCGGTCTGGGAGGCGCACTATGAACAAAATGCCTCGTTTCCTGAA
Source organism: Sutterella sp. (assembly GCA_019410445.1). GTDB lineage: Bacteria > Pseudomonadota > Gammaproteobacteria > Burkholderiales > Burkholderiaceae_F > Duodenibacillus. The sequence goes on along the minus strand of DXSO01000049.1, from coordinate 1,438 downwards.
AGCGCTGGGCTGGACTTTCGGCCTTGTGATGGCGCTATCGGCCGCACTTGTCGTGTTTGCGCTGACACCCTGGGGACTGAAAGTCAGTGTCGCCGCACTGCAAAAGGCAATTCCCGATCTGAGTGTAGGAGTCGTTGAAGGCACTCTTGCGCATGCCCGACTTTCTGAAGTTTCCTACAAAAGCGACAGTCTGAGCACCGAGATCGGCCGCATTGAACTTTCCATTTCAAACCTGCGTCCTTTGGATCGACATCTCGATGTCGGAAAGCTGCAAATCGACGGACTCAAACTGAAGCTTTCCGATGCATCTCAAAATGCGGACGATACGCCTTCGAACATCGCTCCCGCTTTCTCTCTTCCGTTTTCCGTTCGTCTGGAAGACGCCGCGTTAACCGATCTGGAGCTCGAATTAGCCCAGGCCTCTGTCAGCGTTCAGGCACTTAAACTTGCGGCCGAAGCCAAACGAAACACGGTTCTCATTCATAACCTCGACGTCAGCACCGTAGCCCTGAGTCTGCCCGAAAACCTTGAAAAAGCATCGAGTGCTCAACCTCAGAACGAACCGCAGCACATCGCACGTCGTCTTCGAGAGCTCCTCTCGCAACCGCTTGTACCAGCAATCGAGCTGCCCGCTTTGCCGATGAACTTCGAGGTGAAATCGGCAACGCTCTCCGATTTGAACCTTAATGGCGAAACCCTGCTTGAAAAAGCCTTTGTTTCGCTTCAAGCAAAGAACGATCACGTGGAGATTGCAAACCTAACGGCCACGCATCCGCTTGCCGAAGTCTCCGCTCGCGGCTCGCTAAAACTAGGCGGTGCACTCAATGCCGAACTGATTTCTGAAATGCATGTTCGACAGAGTCCCTTGGATGCCTATGCACTTAATGCAAAACTGAAAATTGAAGACAACGACGAGATCAAAATCGATCTCACCGCACAGTCGAACCAACAGCCGCTGCGCATCCAAGCCAGTCTTCTTGCCTTTCAACCCGAGCCGACACTGCAGATTCAGGCTGCCGGTGATCTTGACCTCACGCCTTTGAAATCACTCACAGGTTTAGAAGGCTCGTTACACGATCTAAACGTTGAACTGAAAGGGTCCTTCTCACAGTATCAAGCCAAGGTTAAAACCGAATTTCTCAGCCCGATGCTGCCGGCGCAAAGCACGGTTTCAGTAGAAGCCGCCGGCAGTGAACTCTCGCTCAACAACGTCACGCTCAGCGCGCAAATCGGCCGCAATGCGCTGGAAGGCAAGCTCACGGCCGCTTTGACCGAGACTCAAAGCACAGTCCGCGGAACGCTCAAAACCGTGTTCAAGCAGCTCTCGGATCTGCCGCAGCTGACCAAAACCGAACTTCCCGATCTTCACGGCTCAGCGCAACTGAGCTTTAGCGCGAAAGCCGCCTCCGACTTTTCACCGCAGTCACTCCAGGCCCTG
>DXSO01000048.1:10053-10601 GCA_019410445.1 Sutterella sp. | reverse complement strand
GGTCGATGTGTATGGAAAAGACGTCCACCAACTGAATGAAACGCCTTTTGAAGGGGCGAAAGGCAGCGAAGTTGTTTTTGATGAGACAAGTGGAATTTTTTCAATCAATTCAATATAATCACGCGTCCCTTGGTGCTCCTGCTCACCTTGGAATCAAGAGTTGTCCAATCGTCTCCGCAGTGAGACAAATAAAGGTTCCATCCTCTGGACGGCTGCAGGAATAAGTGAAAAGATGCCGCCGCATGATGGTCACGGAGTAAAAAATGAACATTATTCACACCCTGGAACAGGAAGAAATCGCTCGCCTGTCCGCTGGCAAGAACATCCCTGACTTCCGTGCAGGCGACACGGTCAACGTTCTCGTGAACGTGATCGAAGGTTCCCGCAAGCGTACGCAGGCCTACGAAGGCGTCGTGATCGCCAAGCGCAATCGCGGCCTCAACAGCTCTTTCATCGTTCGTAAGATTTCGAGCGGTGAAGGCGTTGAACGTACGTTCCAGCTCTACTCGCCGACGATCGCTTCGATCGAAGTCAAGCGCCGCGGCGAC
>DXSO01000048.1:3038-10043 GCA_019410445.1 Sutterella sp. | reverse complement strand
CGTGCGTCGTGCCAAGCTCTACTACCTGCGCGAACGTTCCGGCAAGGCAGCTCGCATCCGCGAATTGCTCGTTCGTAAGGACACGGTGAAGGCTGCCGAGTAATTTCGGTAAGACTCACGAATCGAAGGTGCTCAGACATCTTCGACCAAACCTCGCAGAGATTTATGCTTTGCGAGGTTTTTTCATGCCCGAAACAAATTTCAACCTCTGAGAGCTTTCGATAGACGCAAAGACACGATCTGCCTTCGCTACAATCGCATAACACAATACAAGCTTGCTGCAAAACTGCAAGCAATGCATTCAAGGGAGGCAGTTATGTTGGTCGTCGGATTCACAGGACATTCCGGTTCGGGCAAAACCACGTTGATAGAAAAGGTGCTTGCCACTTTGGTTGCACGTGACCGAAAAGTATCGGCCATCAAAAGCAGTCACCATGGAACCGACATTGATGAGCCTGGAAAAGACAGTTATCGTTTCCGTGAGGCCGGTGCCGAAGAAGTGGTTCTTGTCAGTGATCGTCGCTGGGCTCTGATGAAGGAAACCAAGGAGCCGGTCGCGCTGTCAGAAATCTTGTCTCGCTTGTCGCTTGTCGACATCGTCCTTGTCGAAGGCTACAAGAGCGAGGAAAATATTCCGCATATTCTTGTTCACCGCAAAAACAGCGGTTTGGCAGCACCTCTTTTTACCTCATCGGTCGTTGCCGTGGCCACCGATGACGAGGCCTTGGAAGTGCCGGAGGGCGTTGCTCGACTCGACATCAACAGTCCTGCCGCCGTTGCCAATTTTGTTGTTTCTCTGAAGGCTAATCGTGATCACCTATAACGAAGCGCTCAAACTTTTTCTGGATCATGCCAAAGTTGCCGTCGGGACGGAAACCGTCCCGACGCTGTATGCCGAAGGTCGTGTTTTGGCCGAGGCTGTCGTCAGCTCCATTGACGTGCCGGCATGGGACAACTCTCAGATGGACGGTTACGCCGTGCGCGTTGCCGATTTGACAGGCGCCTCACCGGAAACGCCGGTGGATCTTCCTGTTTCACAGCGAATTCCTGCCGGAACCGCCGGCACCGAACTGCAAGGCGGCACTGCTGCCCGCATTTTCACAGGAGCTCCGATACCGCCGCAAGCCGATGCCGTTGTCGCACAGGAAGATGTGACGGTCAATGCCGACGGATCGGTGCGTTTTACGCGTTCTCCGACCCCAGGCGAATGGATTCGCCGTCGAGCCGGCGATATTGCCTCGGGCAGTATTGTTGCCGAGGCCGGTCGAGTGCTTGAGCCGGCTGTTTTGGGCCTGGTGGCAAGCGTCGGCTGCGGCTACGTGAAGGTATACCGACACTTGCGCGTAGGAGTGTTCTTTTCCGGGTCCGAACTGGTTGCTCCGGGAGAGCCGCTTCCAGAGGGTGGAATCTACAACTCCAATCGTTATACGCTGCGTGCACTGCTCAAGCGTTTGGACTGCGAAGTCTTTGACCTGGGCAGCGTTCCGGATACGCTGCAGGCAACTCGTGAGGCATTCGAGCGCGCGGCAAAGACGGCTGATGTCATCATCACTTCCGGCGGAATGAGCGTCGGCGAGGAGGATCATATTAAGCCTGCCGTCGAGTCGCTCGGCCGCATCGATATGTGGAAGGTGGCTCTGAAGCCTGGAAAACCGGTAGCGTTGGGTGAGGTCAAAGGCAAGCCGTTCATCGGACTGCCGGGCAACCCTGTCTCGAGTTTTGTGACGTTCCTGCTTCTGGCTCGTCCCTATCTGCTTAAACTGCAGGGACGAAAGGATCTGCAGGCAATGCCCGTGAAGGTGCGAGCTGATTTTGAGTGGACAAAACCCGGGGTGCGAGAGGAGTTTGTTCGCGTGCGCCGCAACGCCGAAGGTGGGCTTGATCTGTACCACACGCAAAACAGTCAGGTATTGACAAGCTGCGCCTGGGCCGATGGCTTGGTGGATATTCCTGCCGGCGTAACGGTGAGCAAGGGTGACATTGTGCTTTATTACCCCTTTGGGGAACTTTTCAAGTAAGTCATGAAAATCGAAGTGAAGTTTTTCGCGCTGCTGCGCGAGGCGATCGGTACGGGATCCGAAACGATCGAGCTTGAAGCCGGTACGGCAACGGTCGAAGATGTCAAGGCAAAGCTTTGCACGTGTGCCAAGCGTCAAGAGGCTTTTGCGGCCGTCAAGCGTATCCGTGCAGCCGTCAATGGAGAGATGGCCCCCATGACGGCTCAGGTCAAAGACGGTGATAAGGTTGCTTTCTTTCCGCCGGTTACGGGAGGCTAAATGGAGCCGATAACGAAGATTCGGGTCAGTCATGAAGACTTTGACGTTTCGGAAGAACTCGCTGCGTTAGAAAGACAAGGGCGCAGAGCGGGAGCTGCCGTGACTTTTACCGGGATCGTGCGCAGCGATGACGGTGTGACGTCCATGCAGCTTGAGTACTATCCGGAGATGACGGAGAAAAGTCTGGCCAAGATCGTCGACAAGGCAAGAAGCCGTTGGGAGATCGAGGACGTTGTGGTGATTCATCGCGTGGGTGAACTTGCCGCCGGCGATCGGATTGTTCTGACGATTGTGACTTCGGCTCATCGTCGCGAGGCGTTTGAGGCAAGCGAATTCATCATGGATTGGCTCAAGACCGAAGCGCCTTTCTGGAAAAAGGAAATGACGCCGCAGGGAGGGCGCTGGGTCGATGCTCGCGAAAGCGACGAGTTGGCGAAGTCTCGTTGGGGAGAGTCGGCATGATGACGCGCGACGGAGCGCTTTGGGCCGTGCTTCTGGCTGTTGGGGCAGGGGCGGCCATCGGTGCCTGCGGTCGGTGGGCGCTCAGTTATGTCTTTAACAGCAAACTGACGCTGTTGCCTTTGGGTACGTTGCTTTGTAATCTCTTGGGCGGGCTTCTCATCGGAGCGCTGACGGCTTGGTTTTCCACACACCTGCAGGTTTCTCCCATGTGGCGTTTATTTCTCGTGACGGGACTTCTTGGGGGACTGACCACGTTTTCGACGTTTTCAGCCGAGGGCGTACAGATGATGTTGGCCGGTGAATGGCTTCGGGCTCTGGCGCACAGTTGCCTGCACTTGTTCGGTTCGTTTGCTTCAACCGCATTGGCCTTCACTCTCGTTAAACAAGCGTTGAGCTAGCGTGTGGCAAAAGGAAAAGAGGGATATGAGCAGAAGTTTTGCAGTGGTTCTGTTGACGGCTTCGTTGACGGCGGGAATGTCCTCGGCTTTGGCCGCGGATTCTCTAGCTGAGTGCTATCGCACGGCCGACAATAAGGTTGACGTTCAGGTGTGTCTGAAAAAAGAACTGGCGGAAACACAAAAGTTTTACGAGGATATTGTGGATCGGGTGCTTGCAAATGCCCGCGATCTCGATCGAGTCCAAAAGCGTAAAGGTGCGGCAAAGGCATTTGAAGAATCCAACAAAGCCTTCATGCGCTACGTTGACAGCGAATGCAAATGGCTTGAGGCAAGTTATGGAGCAGGAACCGGATCCGGCAATGCGATTCTTGCCTGTCGCATTAATTTGCTCAAAACACGTGCAGGGGCTTTGGATGCGCAGTTTTTAAGCGAGTCTCGCTGAGATTACAGCCAATACCCAATATGAAAAGACCGCCGAGAAGGCGGTCTTTTCATTCGGAAAGCGTCGTAGAGCTAATTACTTGGCAACGACGTTAACCAACTTGCCGGGTACCACGATTACCTTGCGTACCGTAGCTTCACCGACGAAGCGAATCGTATCGGGGTGAGCGAGCACCGCCTGTTCGATTTCTTCACGCGAGGCCTGTGCAGGCACCATGATTTGGCCGCGCAGTTTTCCGTTGACCTGAATCATGAGCTTGATTTCATCGGCAACGAGAGCTTCTTTGCAGACTTCAGGCCAGGGGGCGTCAATGATTTCCGTACCGAAATCGCAGACAAAGCCCAGATCCTGCCACAGAGCCGTGGTGATGTGCGGAGCTAACGGATAGAGCACGCGCAGCAGCAGCGACAATGCCAACTTGCGAGCGCTGGCGCTTACAGCGTCAGTGCCTTCGAAGGCATCGAGCGCATTCATCATCTTCATTGCGGCCGAGACAACCGTGTTGAACTGCATGCGGTCGAAGTCGCTTTCGGCCTGTTGCAGTGTCTGGTAAACCTCGCGCAGCAAATCCTTGACGTTCTTGGGCGCAGAGGCAATGTCGACATTGCCTTGGCAGGCCAAAATCTCTTCGCGGCGGGCGTAGCACCAATTCCAGAGACGACGCAGGAAGCGATAGCAACCTTCGGCGCCGGAATTGGACCAGGCGGCGGATTGATCGGGGGGACCGGCGAACATCACGAACGTACGGGCGGTATCGGCACCGAACTGCTTGATGATATCTCGCGGCTCCACAACGTTGTTCTTGCTCTTGCTCATCTTCTCGATGCCGCCGGAGACCACGGGCAGGCCGTCGTCCTTGGCGGTGACTCGGCAGGGGCGTCCCTTTTCGTCGTATTCGATATTGATCTCATACGGGTAGTACCAACGCTTGCTGCCGTCGGGATTTTCGCGGTAGAAGCATTCTGCCGTGAGCATGCCCTGCGTGAACAGACGCTTGAAGGGTTCGTCAAACTTCACCAAACCGAGGTCACGCATCACTTTGGTCCAGAAACGGGCGTAGAGCAGATGCAAAACCGCGTGTTCAATGCCGCCGATGTACTGATCCATCGGACTCCAGTAATCGTTGCGCTCGTCGACCATGGCCTTGTCGGCATCCGGCGAGCAATAACGCATGTAGTACCAGGAGCTGTCGACGAACGTATCCATCGTGTCGGTTTCTCGACGGGCATCCGCTCCGCACTTCGGGCACTTGCATGCCAGGAATTCCTCACATTTGTTGAGCGGATTGCCTGAGCCGTCCGGAATGAGATTCTCGGGCAGCAGAACCGGCAGATCTTTTTCGGGAACCGGCACGGGACCGCACTTGGGACAGTTGATGATCGGAATCGGGGTGCCCCAGTAGCGCTGACGCGAAATACCCCAGTCACGCAGACGGAACATCGTCTGACGATCGCCAAGTCCCAGTTCCTTGAGATCCTTGGCAACGGCTTCGATCGCTTCATGAATGTGCAGGCCGTCGTACTTGCCGGAGTTGACGCAGTAGGGATTGAGCGTCTTGTCGCCGTACCATTCCTGCCAAGCGTCGGTGGAAAATTCCTTGCCCTCCACGGCCACGGACTGAATGATGTCGATGCCGTACTTCTTGGCAAAGGCAAAGTCGCGTTCGTCGTGAGCCGGTACGGCCATGACGGCGCCTTCGCCGTAATTCATCAATACGTAGTTGCCGATCCAGACCTGAACCTGGCGGCCATTGAGCGGGTGCGTGACGTAAAAGCCGGTGAAAACGCCCTTCTTTTCCATCGTGGCCATGTCGGCTTCGGTGACCGAGCCCTTGGAACACTCTTCAATGAACGCCTGAAGTTCCGGCTTGTCTTTAGCCAGACGCTTGGCAAGAGGATGTTCGGCGGCAATGGCCACGAAGGTCACGCCCATGATCGTATCGGCACGAGTCGTGTAGACCTTCAGAAACTTCTTTTCACCATCGATTTCATAGGGGAAGCCGAAATTTACGCCGACGGACTTGCCGATCCAGTGTTCCTGCATGCGGCGAACCTGCTCGGGCCAGCCGTCGAGTTTATTGAGGTCTTCAAGAAGCTCTTCGGCGTACTGGGTGATGCCGAAGTAGTAGCCCGGAATTTCACGCTTTTCAACAAGCGCGCCGGAACGCCAGCCGCGGCCGTCAATGACTTGTTCGTTAGCCAGAACCGTCTTGTCAACCGGATCCCAGTTGACGATCTGCGTCTTGCGGTAGCAGATGCCGCGTTCGAGCATTTTCAAGAACATCCACTGATTCCAGCGGTAGTACTCGGGTTTGCAGGTCGTAACTTCGCGCGACCAGTCAAACGCCAGCCCCAACGGAAGCATTTGCTGCTTCATGTCGGCAATGTTTTGATAGGTCCACTGAGCCGGAGCCACTTTTTTGGTGAGAGCGGCATTTTCGGCCGGAAGACCGAAGCTGTCCCAGCCCATCGGGGTCATGACGTTGTAACCCTTCATGCGGCGGTAGCGATACAGCACGTCATTGAGGGTGTAGTTGCGCACGTGACCCATGTGCAGCTTGCCCGAGGGGTAGGGCAGCATCGAGCACACGTAGAACTTGGGTTTTTCCTTGCCGTCAGGACCGACGGCGTGTTCAACAGCGCGATAGACATCGTTCTTTCGCCACTGTTCCTGAACCAGGGATTCGATTTCCTGAGGATTGTAAGTTTCGCGCATGGGGCGCCTTTTATTTGTGTTTAAAGGAAAAATTCGACCCATAAGTATAAGGCTTTTTCGAGGTGCTTTACGGACTTGGCCGACGGCGGGAAAACCTGGCGGTGCAGTTTTCCTGCTGTCATTAGCCTTTGTTCGAAACCATATGCTTTCCGATCTTTCGGGCTACAATCGCCGCTCACCGTTGCGCATGAAAATTTCCTTTGAGCCTTGCTTTCGAATTGGGAAGCTTTGAGGCGCGAATCCTTTTTTTCTCGAGACAACCATACAAAGACTGAACCGATGCTTGACGATTTTTTGAATTCCCTCAATCCCATGCAGCGTCAGGCTGCCGAACTCGGATGTGAAAGTGCTCTGGTTCTTGCCGGAGCCGGTTCCGGCAAAACCAAGGTTCTGACCACGCGCATCGCGCTTTTGCTGAGCCGCATGATGGCGCGTCCGTCGGAAATTCTGGCCGTAACCTTTACGAACAAGGCTGCTCGAGAAATGCGCGATCGACTCTCGGCAATGGTGAGCTGCGACATCAAACACCTGTGGATGGGAACCTTTCACGGTACGGCGCATCGTATTTTGCGCGCTCACGCTGAGGCGGCCAATCTGCCGCCGACATTTCAGATTATTGATACGGCCGATCAGCTCTCCATCATTCGCCGCATCATGAAAGAGGTCGGGATTGATCCCAAAATGCGTGATCCCAAGAGCTGTCTCTTATACA
>DXSO01000048.1:0-3028 GCA_019410445.1 Sutterella sp. | reverse complement strand
ATCCCAAGAGTGTGCAATGGGCGATCAACAGCTACAAGGAACGGGGCTTGAGAGCCGATGCCGTATCCGCTCACGAAGCCGATGAAGGCAAGGTGACGCTTTATAAGACCTATGAGACACGCTGCCAGCGTGAAGGTCTGGTGGATTTTGCCGAACTCATGCTGCGCTGCGTGGAGCTGTTGGAAGGCAATCAGCTTGTGCGCGAGCACTACAACGAACGCTTCAAGTATTTGCTGGTCGACGAGTTCCAGGATACCGATTCGCTGCAGTTCCGATTCATTCAGGCGCTGTGTCCTGCCGGGCGCCCGGGTTCGTGCGTGTTTTGCGTCGGGGACGATGACCAGTCCATTTATGCTTTCCGCGGTGCCAAAGTCGGAAATATGGCCGACTTTGTGAAAACGTACGGCGTCAAGAAAATCATCAAGCTCGAGCAGAACTATCGCTCGACGTCGCACATCCTTGACGGAGCCAATGCGGTTATTGCGCACAACAAGGATCGCATGGGTAAAAATTTGTGGACCGATGCCGGCGCAGGCGAACCGATTCGTCTGTATCGAGCCGATGCCGACATGCAGGAAGCTCGAGCCGTCGTGCAGGACATTTTGGCTGAAAAGCGTCGAGGCCGGAAATACAGTGATTTCGCGATTCTTTATCGCAACAATAATTTGTCGCGCAATTTCGAACGCATGCTTTCGGCTAACGGGGTTCCTTATCGAGTCTATGGTGGTTTGCGCTTTTTTGATCGTCAGGAAATCAAAGACGTTGTGGCCTATCTTCGAGTGTTGGCCAATGCCGACGACACAAGCCTGCTGCGCATCATCAATCAGCCTCCGCGCGGTATCGGAGCAACGACGGTCGAACGAGCCACGGCAATGGCTGCCGAGCAGGGGACGGCCATTTGGGATGTGTTGGCCGAATCGGACTCTGTGCCGGAAATTCGACGAGCCAACGCCTTCGTGATGCTCATGGAGTCGATCAGTGAGCAGGCCGAGGGAAAGAGCCTGCCCGAGCTCATCACGCTGGTTTCCAAACTTTCCGGTCTGGAAGAGTTTTATCAAAAGCAGCAGGATGCCGACATTCGCATCGAAAACTTGGGTGAACTCGTCAATGCAGCCGTTGGGTATTGCGAAGAAAACGGCATTGATGAGGATGCTCCGGCACTTGAGCCTGTGCCGGGCGGTTCCATGTCGCCCTTGGACGGTTTTTTGTCGCAGGCAGCGCTTGAGCCCGATGACAAAAATGCCGAAGAGGATCCGGATGCGGTGCGCTTGATGACGGTTCATGCCTCCAAGGGTCTTGAGTTTCCGTACGTGTACTTAACCGGTTTGGAGCAGGATCTTTTCCCGCATTACATTCGTGAGGACGAAAATCCGGACTTCCAGCTGTCTGAAGAACGCCGTCTGATGTATGTAGCGATGACTCGCGCGCGTCGAAATCTCTGGATCAGCTGGTCTCGTCAGCGCATGATGTGGGGTGAGACGCGAGATCAGATCTGTTCTCAATTTGTTGATGAGATTCCCAGCGAACACATACAAAAGCTCTATTCCGAGGATGACGAAGATTGGGACCAGGGTGATCAGCGCTGGGGCAGCCGCAGTTATGGCGGATACGGCTCAGAGCGAGGTCGCAGCACCGGCTGGGGCTCCAAGGGCAGCTCGACTTACTCCGGCGCAATGCGTTCCGGTTCATCACAAAGTCGATCAGCCTATTCGAGAGTTCCAAGCGGCAGTGCGGCAAAAGATTTGAACTCCAGTTCCTGGAAGCAGGCAGGGCTCATGAAAGCAAGCGATCTGCTTGCCAAGAAGAAAACAGTTTCGGCCGGAGGTTTCTCGGTTGGGGATCGAGTTGAGCATCCCACTCTCGGGCGCGGCAAGGTTGTCGGCATCACCTACCCGGAAAAACCAACGGAGACCAACATAGAAATTGAGTTTGACGGATGCGGCAAGAAGTGTCTCAAGCTGATGTTCGTTCAGGAAAAGCTCAAGAAAATCGGTTGATGCACCGGAATTGCTGAAAAACCAAAAACTCCCAAGATGTTTTCTTGGGAGTTTTTGTATGAGGAAAATGAAAACGACAAAAAGAAAAGCGCCGACGGTTTTGACTCCGTTTCGGCGCTTTTCGATACTGAAGGAAAACTTCAGTGTCCCGTTAAGGAACGATTACTTGACGCGGCTGCGGTATTCGTTCGTACGGGTGTCGATTTCGATCTTGTCGCCCGTGTTCACGAAAGCGGGAACGTCGAGCGTAAAGCCGGTAGCCAGACGAGCAGGCTTCATCACCTTGCCGGAGGTGTCGCCCTTGACGGCCGGTTCGGTGTAAACGACTTCACGAACGAGCATGGTCGGCAGTTCGATGCCGATCACGCGGCCTTCGTAGAAGACGGCTTCAGCGGTCAGGTCTTCCTGCAGGTACTTCTTGGCGTCTTCCATCGTGTCTTCGTCGACTTCGTACTGGTTGTACTCGCTGTCCATCCAGACATAGTGCGGATCGGCGAAGTAGGAGAAGGTCACTTCCTTGCGTTCGAGGATGATGTCTTCGAACTTGTCATCGGCACGGTAAACGGTTTCCGTCACGGCACCGTTGAGAAGATTCTTCATCTTCATCTTGACGGTGGAGGCACCACGGCCACCCTTGGAGTATTCGGACTTCAGGACAACCATCGGATCCTTGCCGACCATGAACACGTTGCCGGAACGCAGCTCTTGCGCGGTCTTCATAATGTGTGTATTCCTTGAATAAAAAGTTTTGACGCACGCCCGAAAAGAACGCATAAAAATCAGCGCGCCGGGCTTTCAAATTCTTGAGAACTCAAAATTTTAACTTGTTTTCTGCCAATTTGGAAATGCTTTCGGCAAGAGTAGGTAAGGAAAAAAGTGTCTTTTTCCAATCGGTTGCGCCGGATTGCAGCTGCGGCAAACAATCTCGCCAGTTTTTCCAGGCTTGCGGATGAGCCGATCCGTTGTTGACAAAATCTTCAATCTGCAGCCATGCACTGCAGGCCTGCGGGGGCAGTGCTCGAGTGTACAAG